>JANWKD010000038.1 GCA_025451595.1 Candidatus Babeliales bacterium
GATTTGTAAAAGCATCATTCTTCGCGTGAAATTCTTAAGCATGGAAATTGATTTTATGACGCGTTCATTAAGAATAGCGGCCGACCATGTGTTTATCTCACAGAACTTGCTTAATAAAAAAATTATATTATTGATAAGTGATAAGAAAATAAACCTACCTCTGTTTATTTTCTTTAAAATTGCGCGATTTAAAAATGTCAAATGTATTCGGGTTTTCTCGGCGAATTCAATGTTTACCTATTTGTCCGCAGAGGATGTGAAGGATGGTTTTTGTATTCTCACAAAAGATTTATACATTCTAAACAGTCATTTATTGAAAGGTTGTGGTCTTTCTAATAGATGTATAATTGTTTAAAAACTATGTCTTTAGCCTTAGTACAAAAAACATCTGACTTTTTTTGCTAAATGGTTTGCGAAGACAATCAAAAAAAGCAAATCCTGCGCTAAGTAATCCAAAGAGCGGATGATACACTGCCGGTCTCTCTTTGCTTAATTTAACGATGCCATATTTTGAGAGCCAATGCAGCATACTGGCTGCCCAGAAACTTGCTCCTTTTAATTGATGAGCTAAGCTTCAGCAAGACTGTTTATTATAAATTTCATCGAGACAAAATAGAGCCAAAACTCTGCAGATATTTTTTCACCAAGTAAATCATACCTTTCAATTTAGGCCTTTGTTTAACAAACGCGCTCAATACCGTTCCCGTTGGCATTCTCATATCAACATTTTTCAATGAGGCCGCATATCCAGGCGCGAGCTTTTTATAAATCCGAAATAAGGGCAGTATTATTCGTTTCAACATTGGTCTCTTTACCACAAAAGAACCGATCACGGATAAAATAGAAACGTTATATTTTTGCGGTGTATTGAGGTCTTCAGTCGGCATTTTATAGGAATAGTTTAAAGCATTAAAAAAAGCCTCCTGAAATGTATAACTTAAGCCAACTGAAGGAGAATAATTGTTGATATTAAAACATGTAACAAATGGAGGATTCAGATGAGAAGCAGTGGTTACTGCAATATGCTCTTCACCATTTGAATAGATCTGTGCCGTACCCAAATTGAGCATAACATAATGTATTGGTCTTTTATCAAAGTCGGAATATTTAACCGGCCTTAAATTTGGGAAAAAATATCTTTTCCCGCCAAAATATTCTTCGAGTTTTGCATCATGCTTATTTGGTTCTTTGAGTGGAGTGATCTCGTCCTTATATTGTTTATTGAGGATGTCTCTAAAACATTCTGCTGCAATTTTATCGTTGAAATTATCTCGAACTAACTTTTGACCATTTTTTCTGTATTGCCACTCAGCCTCTGGGTCATTTCGTATTTGAGCCACTTTTGCAAGTATCTCAGGAACCGCGCCTATGGTTTTCTTAACAAAGAAATCCAAGAGTGGCCTTTCACCAAAGAAATCTTGTTTTTCAAGATCTAATTGGTTATATATTTTAACAAAAATAGAGTTATGATCGTTAATGCCATAATCCATATGCTCTGGCAAATCAAACACTATCGGAATAACGCCATAAACCATACTTCGTAGCAGTGAAACAGAGTGGAGTTGGTAGCTCAATAAAAACACGTAATCAATATTTTTCAACAAGCTCGATAAACGCTCATCCGAGATATAATTACCTCCAAGAAAGACCATGTTACTATGGCAAGTAATACGATCCCATTGTTTGCGTGTAATCCATTTCCATTGACTATCATATTTGGGCTTAGAAGATAAAAATACAAATTCATCTTGCGGGTATTTCTTTAGCCAGGCCTCTGCAAAAAATAAACAGGTTAAAAAGCCTCGCGCTAAAGAATTATTACAATTTCCGTGCAAAGATGGCGTAAATAAAAAACGTCGCGGCTCGCCGGCATTTTTGAGCAGCCGCTCTGAATAAGGAGCCGGGATACCAAGTGGAGAAAAAAATAACTTTTTATTGATGATATCAGAATTGAAACAATCTCGAATATTTTCAACCGTTTTCTTGACATGAGAAACAATCGCTATACAGTTAGGATTCTCCATCCTTTTTTGGATAAAGTTTTTTATGGCATGTTTTTTTTGACTTGTGGTCTTCTTTAAAAAATTATCCTGGATATGCCAAGGATAAAACAATGTTTCAAAACCCTCCAAATGAAAAATAAACGGCTTCAATCCACTAGCAACCATTGTTGTATGCGTGATAAGCAGATCAGCATTACTTGCTTCAGCACACAAAGCCTCATTCAGATTAAAGAAAGACCAAAACTCCTTGAATTCTACTTCTTGGTTTTGGCTAATTTCGCGGGCAATAGAATTTATATGATCCCACAACACTTCTGCATTTTCATTTTTGTGAAAAATATCACGCCAGGCTAAAGGTTCAAATGTTAGCAAATCATAAGAAGATTGAATTGAATCATTCAGTAAAAATAAATACAAGGGATGAAATGCATTTAATACAACATAATTTGACGAATTCCATGGTAATGAAGCACGAATCTTATTCATAAAAAAAGCCCTGTTTTATCTTATCCTTAAGCCTTTTAGCGTCACCAGATCACGGGCACCGCAATTTGAAAATATAACAATATCCATGAACCGCGCCTTAAAAGCTTGAGTGAACTTTATCTCACTCCAACCATTAGGTTTTGTTTTACAAGAATCGGTAGATAAAGCCGCGGTTGTCCAGCTTTTACCATTAGGACTGAGATTAATGACAATATTATTTGGTGCGCGCTTGGCGTTTCCAGTTTGCGGGAACAGTTCCAAACTGTGTACTTCCTGCTCTTGAAATTCAACATGAATGATTTGGGGATAAACAGGGTCTACCGCCGAATGCCAACCAGGGTCGCCAGCAATAAATAAGTCTTTCGGCCCATAATTACCTAATTGAGATGTGGCCGTCAGCTTGAGTATTTTGATTCTAGGATATAATACAATTTCTTGGGGCATCTTCATGAGATCGCTCTTCAATTTTCCGCCGCCCAAACCAGAAAAATCGAACACGATTTTCCCCATGGGATCAAATATTTGACTTTCGCGAGTGTCCGCCAAGGCCACTTGGGGCATATTGAATTGATTGCGCCAATGATCAATCAAGAAAATTCCATGCCCCTCAAAGGTGGAGCTAATACTTCCAATTTCATCTGTATTTAATCCATTATTTTCAGGCATCTTTTCCGGCCTGACAACATGGATAGGAAACCCCTCCATATGCTCATGCTGAATTTTTTGCACCATGTTTTTATAATATTGAAACTCCCAATATTTAGGCATAACCATTTGATTTAACATGGCCTGGCTTGAAGTAAAAGCGATGAGAATCATCAGCGGCATTAAGATCATTTTGATGACCTTTTCTTTTTGGCCAAGCACGGCCCACAAATGAGTGCATATCATCAAAAAGAAAAATGCGGAAAGCGGCACCAAGGCTCTAAAAAAATCCAGATACATATTAGCTACCAGAGTGGGCAGATAACAGCCTAGCATGAGAGCAAAAAGAAAAACCACATATAGCGTTGATTTCAGCATTGCCTGCTGGTTCTTTTTCTCATGAATAAACGAAGATAAAAAGATACTTAAGGAACCTATAAAAACAATGGAAATAAGACATGAGACCATGCTCCAAGAGCTTGAGGCCACATTAAACCAAAGATTGATCGCGCGCGGCAGCGAGTAATGAAAAAACCAGGCTAATCGATCAATCGAATGATAAAAAAGGACTCCTCTTGTTGCATCTTGCTGTGCCAAAACACCAGCAATCTTTAATTTAAAATAAATAAAATAACCCAGATTGGCGCATACAAATACAGCGCCATACACAATCATGGATTTTCTTAAAGAAGACGATCGTTGATAAAACACCTGAGCGATAGCCACGGCAAAAAATACCAAATAAAACATGCCGCCATTTTGATGAATCAAATCCGCCGCAACCTCGGCGATAACCGCCAGGGTTAACAGAAAACAAGCAGCTATCGATTTATTTTTGAGTTTTATGATCTGTTGGCATAGGAACGCGGAAGTTATCGATAAAATCAGCGCGAAAATGATATATTGCGCACAAAACCAACTGACATAAACCATCATACCAGGCAAAACAACCGCCCCAAATGACATGAAAACAGACATGTAGTCAGGAAATCTCTCCCGACGCAAAAATGCATATATCAGTATTTGTGTGAAAATCAAAATTAAAATGGTGCTATCCCGCATAAGAGATGTGCCGACCAATGGGAACGTTTTAACCTCAAAACACACAATGCTATCGGCTAATGGGCGGCCTAAAATACTAAGCCAGGGAGTATAAGTACAAGTCTTTGAAAAAAATCCCAAGTCATCATGGTACAGGTAATCACCATAGAAAATGGCAGGATACATCACTAAAAATAACAGCCCTAACGAAAATAGGAACCAAAAATTTTTAGGCATAAAATTCTTCATCATCCAAATGAGATAGCTTTCCTTGATGAAGTTCCCTCTATAGGTTCTAAGCATGAAATTACCTGCGATTATGTTTGTTGGAGAAACTAGAAAATCATTCTGTGCGCTCGTGTCCAATACTGACCTCCAAGCGGCAGCCACCCTAAGTAGGCTTCAAGCGAAAGTAATTTTGAAAGCCGGGGAGGAAAAAATAGACAATAGGAATTTTGTATTGCCACAAATCCCGCCTGATGCAAAAGTCGCTTTAATTCAGATGGTGCAAGCAATACCGCATCCTTGTCATAAGGGCAATCCCTAACAATTTTGCGCGTCAAGGGATTGTATGGATTATGCTCAAATATCATCAGCTGGCCCGTGGGACTTAATCGATTGAATAACGTTTGCATCGCGCTAGCGCGTTCATTCACTGGAATATGATGGATAACGCCAGCAACAAAAATTAAATCAAACGGTTCTATCGATTTTTTCGCATCCATTTCTTGAAAAAACTCAACATCAGGATTTTGTTCCCTGGCCAGCTTAAGGCTTTCATTTGAAATATCGGAACCTAAAATAGCGGCCTGAGGAAAGGCGGACTTAAGTAAGTGAATATTTCGGCCTATACCACAACCATACTCAAGGATCCTCGAAACCGGGCGAGTAATGTTCTTACGGACGATATCGATTTTATATTTTGCAAAATATGTGTCATCTTCCGAAAAGAAGCTGGTGTTTTCCCTCAGTATTTCGTTGTAGGATTTAGTGTAATCATCAAAGATGTTAGGAGTTGTCAAAGAAGTTCTCCTTGAATGTTCATTTGCTGTGTTTTTTCCTGTAATTTAATTTTATTCCCTGAAAAGTTTAAGCTTTTTTCAATGATTGCGATAGGATCATTACGCAGGATTAAGTATATTCTCAACAAATACTCACCAATCATCCCTAACAGAAATGCGTTTATCCCTATTCCAAATAGAATAAATATGTACATTGACGCGAATCCGCGCGGCCAATCTGGATGATAGATGCGCATGATCACATACGCTATTGCGCCTAAAAAACTGACCACTAAAATAACCCCGCCTAAAAAAGATGCGAATCTGAGCGGTAGGACTGAATGATTAAAAACGGCAATCAGGCCAAGGCGAATAAGTCGTGTTAAATTGAATTTGCTTTCACCCGCAGTTCGCGCTTCCCGCCCATACTTGAGGCCCGTTTGTTTAAAGCCAAGCTCAGCGATCATCCCGCGTAAATAAGGATGATGTGTTCTGATGGTTGCAAGCGCTTCAATAACTTTACGATCAATTAACCTGAAATCACCCACATCACGTGGTATTGGATGTTCGCTAATTTTATCGATAAACCAATACCCAACACGCCTAATCGCAGTAAGCACCAGGCTCTCTTGCCGCTTTTCTCTGATGCCATAAACAACAAGAAATCCTTGTTGCCAAAGATCAAAAAATTCTTTCAGCATTTCAGGCGGATCTTGCAAGTCAGCATCAATTTGCATTACCGCATCGCCACGCGTGTGTAAATAATTCATTAAAATTGAACGTTGAAACCCTTCATTTTTCGAAAAGCGTATAGCTTTGACTCTTGGATCTTTAACGGCCAAATTCGAAAGGATGTTCCAGGTTTCATCATCAGAATGATTATCAGAAAAAACAAATTCAAATGTACACTTTTGGGACATGTGCTCGGCTAGCGCTGACAATCTTGCGTAAAGTGGATAAAGGTTGCTTGCTTCATTCAGCACGGGGATCGAAATTGAGATTAAGGGAAGGGTAGTGACGAAATCCCTTTGATTGTTCATTCTTCATCCTTAATTTTCTAAGTTACAAGATCTCTGAAATAATCTACCACGCCAGTTAAGGTCTCTCTAAACTGCATATCTTGAAGAGAGAAAGTTCGCTTAAAAGATATCTCATAATTGTCTTTGTCAGGGGCCGGTAGTGCGCCTATATCAAGCAATTCGGCACACTGAAATTCGCAAAAAACATGTTTTGCTAGCTGTTTTAAAGAAATGGGCTGTCCATGACTGATGTCGATGGTACCTGTTATATTTGATTGTTGTAAAGCTAAAATTGCCGATATCTCATCGTAAATATGATGGTACTCTCGAAGCTGTTCTCCAGACGACATTTTAAAAATCGTCTTGGCTTTGAGCGATTGAAACATTTGCCCGAGAAACATAAATGGACTAGGGGCTCCGCCGCCATATATTGTATGAAGTCTAATGTGAAGCAACAACGGCCAATCTTGAGAAAATTGGCAAATA
>JANWKD010000039.1 GCA_025451595.1 Candidatus Babeliales bacterium
CAACATTGCCTGCGAGTGCAAAAAGTATAAAACTTAAGCCATACAAAGATGGAGAGAGGCCAAGCAAAGTAATTAAATAAAATGGCCCTTCTGCAAAATAGCTAAAGATTATGCCATTGCATGCGGCAACTATAAATCCTGCAGTAAGAACCTTAGGATCTCGGAGCATAGTATATGCCCGTGAGCTGAATCGTTTTAAATGAAAACGGTACGGGACTATAGGTTTCTGGTAATAGAATGATAATGAAAAAAATCACCAGAAGTCCTATGAAAGACAATAAGACAAACAGTGCGGGCCATTGCCATGCTTCTGCAACAAAACTCCCAATCACTGGTCCAATAGCAGGAGAAAACGCAAGTGCACTACCAATTATCGAAAATACTTTGCCACGAACAGATCCGCTAAAAGCATCCCGACAAATTACTTGTCCAAGAACACTACCGGTACTACCGCCAAATGCTTGTATGAATCGATTGATCATGAATGCTTTAAATGATGCAGCATAAAAACAACCTACACACCCAAATACATACAGAATAAGCCCTGCCAATAATGATGGCTTTCGACCATATTTATCTGAAATCTTACCCCAGAAAAGGGTACCTATTGCAAATCCAAATAAATAGATTGTAAGGGTATATTCTACCAAATAATGGGCTATACCAAACGTTTGTGCAACGTCCGGTAACGAAGGAGTGTATACTGTTTCAGAAAGTTGTGGTAATCCAACAATAAGAACCAAAAGCCACAATGGTGGCGTCTTTAATGTACTCATATAAAAATCCTTATTAGCAATAAAACTAATTCATTGAATGAATTGGAAATTCACACGAATTACCAATTCATATGTTTAACAAATAGAATATTGAAACTAAGGTTTTGATAACTTTGCAAAAAGTTTGAGTAAATTAAACATAGGGATCGTTCTTATAAAATTTAATATAAAGATATAAATCCATACTATCTCATTGCATTAACTCTGTCTATTTTGCTCATCAATTATTATCACAACTTATTTGATTGAATTCTATAAAATATGAAGTATCATAAGTATAGATTCATCTCGTTCTACTCTAATACAGTAAATAACACAATCAGAAGCTCACTAGCCTCAGGACCCTTATGCGTAATCCACCATTACAAACAATTCAGAAATTGATACAAGAAAAATACTCAGAAGCAAAAGCCGTTTTCTGGGGTGGATCGGTTGCCAAAAATCTCGGAACACAGCGCTCTGATCTCGACCTTATCATTGTGTATGAACAACTGTCAAACATGTATCGTGAGGCTTTCATCTATGATGAATGGCCGATTGACACATTTGTTCATGATGCTGAAACATTGCATTATGTTTTTGAAGAATCAAGAACAGATTCTGGTATTCCAGGATCTATTTATATGATTGCTCACGGACACGAAGTAACAGCACCAACGAGTTTTTCAGAAAACATCAAAAA
Organism: Candidatus Babeliales bacterium; assembly: GCA_025451595.1. Classification (GTDB taxonomy): domain Bacteria; phylum Babelota; class Babeliae; order Babelales; family JANWKD01; genus JANWKD01. The sequence goes on from JANWKD010000039.1 coordinate 1,459, forward strand.
ACTTGCTCTCCTCTACTTAAAATTAGGGCCGGTGCCCTGGGATGAAAAGCAGATCAATAAAGAGCGTTTTTTTATTACTGATGTCCTACATGATATCATATGCCCTGTATCAGACAATGAACAAATTGCATCCGCTATCTGGCTTTATGAAGCTCTCTCGCAATTCTATTTCAGAGCAAACAATAAATGGCGCGCTAGTGGTAAATCTATTATTCGCTATCTGGAAGCAGATAACACCCCACTCGCTCAAGAGTATAGCCAGGCATTTAATCATGTCTTTATGTATGGTCAGACAAAAGCTTTAGAAAAATTGGTAAAAAAAATAGTTGAACCATTTGGTGGATTACTGTGGGATGGCTTTAAATCTGATGGTCCAAAAGAATCAAGAATAAAGAGCTAATGATCAGCTTCTCATAAGGATAAAATTATGACTGCACACAGTATATATTCTTTGAAAATGATGCTCGTCAGTACGATAGTTATTGCTCTTGCTGCAGGCGGATTCTATTTTCTATGGCCTCGCACTAATACTTATCCGGTCAATGGACTCACAAGTTATGCTGATTTGGATACCCAACCATTTGCATGCCTCGGCACCCTCGTTCTTTTTGACGTTGATGAAACAATTATTACGATGCCTGACCAACTCGATTTTACATTACCATTTCGCTTGCGAGTACTATGGCATTTTCCACAATTCATCTATACCCAAAACTGGGAATGGGTCTATAGCAAACTGTGGCAACAGGCACAATTTATGCTGGTTGAGCCAATAGTAGCGCAACTCATCAATGAACTCAAATCGTGTGGATGCATCGTGCTCGGGCTTACCTCGATGGAATCAGGCGAATATGGTGCTATTGCTCATATGCCTGAATGGCGATTCAATACATTAGCTAATTTCGGCATAAAATTTAGTCAGCAGTTTGGCAACTATACCTTTACTAATCTTGCCAGCTACCGCAGTAACTATCCGGTTCTTTATAAGGGAATCTTGTGTGCCAATCAGCAACCTAAAGGGGATGTGCTACGCGCCTTTTTAGATCAAACCGGCTTGCGGCCAAGTAAGATTGTCTTTTTTGAAGATAACATGACAAACTTGCAATCAGTCGGAATGATGTGCAATGCATTAGGTATTCCGGTTGATATGTACCATTATACGGGTGCAGAGAAATACCAAAAATGGAGTAACCCTGATCGGGTGATGGAACAAATAAAAAAAATATTCATCGCATGATCTGCCTTCTTTGTGAAGTTCACATTATTAGTATGTACAATAGGCACGTGCCTGAGAAAAAGAAACTGTATAGATAACCATCGTTTAGTCATTCAGTTTTTATTTTAACCATTTAAATGATTACTCAACTCTCTAAAATAGCTTTGTATTCAATGTATCATCTAATATTTCTGGTCAACAAACCATACTTTTCATATCAATAATATTCTAACGACAAAAAATATTTTTGACATTTATTTTCTAAAAACTATTTACTTCCAAAAAGTAGGTTGGTAGCGTTTAGTCAAATGAACCCGCACACGGCTTAAAAGCGAGAGTCTTCTGAGAATAAAATAACTACCTAATTTATAATTATGCTGCGATATTTTCTTACTTTTTGTATAATTTTTTTTCACAATAGCAATGCATATGGACATGACAATAATTGGCAGGTAATGCAATCAAATGCGTACGTTGCTACTCATCAACAACCGCATATAACAAATATTAATCAAATCATAAATATAATGCCTATTTAAAAAAAACTCATCAAATAATAGCAAGTCGCAGCGAGGCGATATTCGAACCAATTCGACACTTCCATTAAGTGCGAACGCAAACAGCTTTTTGCAAGAACTTGGCATTGACGCAATGCACCTCGAGCAGATGCATGCCAATGCGTTGCAGCGTCAACTTCAACAGGAGTTTGTCGATATTACAGAAAAATCTTATGCACATTACACGCCGTATACCAAAGATGCGATGATACTTAATGCACGGCTAATTGATATCGGTGTTGATTATACGCGACAAAATTATATCGCACATGCATGCATCATTTCCGATTGTTGTACCAAAATTTTGACCGATATTGAACAATGGACGCAAACATTACCCTATTCGCTTCAACGTGTGCTTGTGTACACCGCTGCCATTGCACAAGGCGTTGCCGATGGTGTTATTAACAGCGCTGCATATATAGCACATCACCCGATTGAATTTGCCTTAACTGCTGCAATTCCTGAAATTATGGTTCCTTATCACATTGGCAGGATTACCCTAAGCGCGCTTTCTATTACGTATAATCGATTAGCGGACATTGATTACCAACATATAACTACTGATACGATTAAAGCGAAATTTGATCAGTTATACGATGAAATGAAGAATATCGATGGTCCTCAATTCGTGCGCCATGCAACAGCACTTGGCACGCAACTATTGATTGATGGCAAGATTGCATATGCCAGTAACGCTGCTTGTAAAAAAGCAATTACTAAACTGGCAGAAGAGATTGGGCATATTAAAAATGCACGTTCATTTTCTTTTGCTCTAGCCGGTGATATGAGAACGCCAAAGATTATAGTGCATGCCAACGAAGATATTGAATTCATTCAGAAATACTCGCAAAATTTAACTTCTATTGAAATTGAAAAAGTAATCGATACTGAAAAATTTATAAAAGCAGTAGAGCATGCTACTACAGAAAGAAAATTAGAACATTTTTTTAATAATCCTAATCATGGTTTTAACTCTTTGTTAAATACAATGGGAGGAGCAAAAAATGTTGATACTCAAAAGAAACTTGTAAAGAAAGTAATAGAAGAGCTAATGAAAACTAATAAAATTCCATACCATCCTGAAGGGATATTTGAAGGTGTTTCTATTTGCGTAGGTGAAGAAATTATTCACGCTAAAGGTCGAATTTGTGATGAGATTATTAAGCTTGGTACTATATTTATTCCATCTCGATATGTTCCGAAAAAGTAGGGGGATTAAAAATGAATTGGAAAAGTCACTTAGAACATTTGGAAAATACGAAGCAATGGAATGCTGCAATAAAATTCATGCAAAAAATTATTAAAGAAAACCCTGATGATATGGATGCTTACCTATTTATGAATTATCTTTTAATGAATCTTTTGGTTGAAGAAGAGTATGATAAAAGTAGATTTGATGCCTACAGAACATTAATTAAATGGTATTTCGATGAATCGTATGCTAAATTCTCTAATAATGCTGAATATTTGTATATTACAGCTCGAACTGCCGTAATGTCTGAATGGTTTTTTGGTATCGATGTACAAGACTATGAAGAAATGATCAAAAAAGCCTATCAATTAGATCCTAACAATCCACTTTATCAAGAAAATTATTATTATAATTTAAGAAATAAAGACCCTGAAAATCTAGAATTAATTGCGTACGCTCGTTTGATTTTAAGCACAAACTCACCAATTGAAAAACAACTTAAGAATAAAGGTGCCGTTGGTAAATATATATTAACTCTTAAAAGAGGATGGGCAGAATCAATTTTATGGAATGTTAAAAATAAATGATTTTAAATAATGAAAATACGCAAAGAACACGAAACCGGAGCTTTATCAATTTTTAAAAATTGATATTTTTTTAAAAACTATTTATTGCAAAAAGTAGGCTTACAGCGCTTAATAAAAATGAACCACGCTCTTGCTTAAAACTGTGGGATCGTAACCCCCGAGAAAACGACCTGTCCGGCCTAGACTTGGCGAAGTCGGAATCTTGCCATTCATCTCCTCCAGCTTCAAAGCCAGAGTTTTCTGGGAATAAAATAAATTAAAGACAGAAAAAGTTTCCGAATAGTAGTTCGGCATCTTTTATTATTTACTTACAAATTCGCTAAAACAATAGTTCCATTTTTTGTTTCATAGATGGTAGAAATTCCTAATTCCTTTAAAAACTGAATGTCATGGCTAATGACAATCATTGCTCCTGGATATTCGCGTAGGACTTCAACAATATGTTCACGAGTATCAAGATCGATGTTATTAGTAATTTCATCTAGCAGCAATAAATAATGGCTTTGCGCTGCTATGTATGCCAAGCATAACCGAGCTTTTTCTCCGCCTGATAAATTTGAAACTTTGGTTGAAATTTCTGCCGGGGTACGAAAAAGAAAATCATTCAGATGCTTTCGAACCTCATTGTCAGCCCAGGTCGGCGCAACTTTTTGAATTGCTTCCATAACGGTCAAGTCTTGATCAATTATCGAATAATGCTGATCAAGATAACCAATAGTATTGCTTGATGGCATCAACCACTCGCCTTGTGTTGTCACGCTTTGATCATGTAAAAGGGCTTTAATGAATGTTGATTTACCGCTTCCATTATCAACAACAATTTCAATCTTAGCATCACCCAGTAATTGCAAATTAATGTCATTCAGAACCGGTTTTTCATAACCACAACTTCCATGTGAAATTGAAACGATCGCTTTATCCGAATATACAACAGTATGCGCATCAAGATTAAATTTCGGTTCTATTTTTTTATGAATATAAACGTTGGCAAGTTTTTGTTGAACTTCTTCATGCGCTTGCGATAACAATTTTTGCTTTTTCCCTATGGTTTGAGAACCACGTTCTTTCATTGCGCCTAATAATACTCGATCTTTTTCATCTTTATGAACGGCTTTACTTGATGCTGCGCGCTTCTGTTCTTGTTGTCTTAATTTACGCAATGCCCGCTTTTCTTTTTGAGCTTGTTCTCGCTGCCGCGCAATAGCAGTCATTTTAAGCTCATGCTCTTTGAGATATTCTGCATAATTTCCGGTAAAAATATTTATGTTGCCATGCTCAATGTGCCATATTTCATCAAAGTCCAGTTGTAATAATTCAGGATCGTGCGAGATAATAATCAATGTTCCCTCATAACGTTGTAACATACGAACCAATGAACGCTTATTGTGTAGATCCAAATGATTTGTTGGCTCATCAAGACATACCGCATCTGGTTGGATACTTAGCGTCTGTGAAAACATCTTGTTAAAACGTTGTCCACCGCTCAGCTCTGGATATTCAGAAATTGTTTGTGGAACGTATCCAAACACTATGTCATGAGGAATAACAATTTTTCCTGCTGTAGGAGCGATGATACCTTGTAGTATTTTAAGCAAAGTAGATTTGCCCACCCCATTTTTTCCCATTATTACAATGTGCTTACCAGAATGTATCTGTGTGTTGAAATTTTCAAAGCATATTTTGTTATTCGCCGAAAATGAAATGTTATTAATAATAATCGGTTTATGACTCATAAGAATTGCCTCATTAAAATATTCGTTACATAATTTTTATATACCACGTATAGCACGTTCAAGTTCAATACGTGGTATACGTTTGAATGCTATTTTATCCTCAAAACCACGGCTTAAAAACCGTGTGTGAGATTCATTTGCTTACTTTGCTCAAAATCCAATCGGCAATTAGTTGCATCACTTCAAGTGACATTGTTTCTTCAATTGTTCCATATTCTGCAAGCGCACCCGTTTTGCATGTTTGAAACCAATGATTCATATTTGACAATTCGATTGTCGTACAATCGTTATTATGAACTTGTTTCAGAGCACCTGCAATGATTGGCAGCGATAACGCTGCTGAGGTAATACCATCACAACTTCCATTAACGGCTAATACCGGAACGGTAACTTGTTTAAGCATCGCAACAGGATCATAGTTAAGAAAATGCCGATACCACGCAGAATTAAACATGTTCATAACAGAATCTGCTTTTAGCTTGCTTATTGCAAAAGGAAGCCTTGAAACAGCATCTTGTTCAGCTTCTGATAACCCTTTCCAATAACGCTCGAACGCTGCATGCATCTGCGGCAATGCTTCCTGACTTATTGTACTTTTTACTATGTCAAGCAACTGTTTGCGTATGGTACTATCATGAACAATTATTTCTTGCGTTGCGCCATCAGCCCGCAATTGCATCGCTACTTGTTTTGTGATGCTTTCAGTGCTCGTTGATACCCCTGCAGCCATTAATACTACAAAAGCAACATCAGCGGAAGTTGCTGCTACCATGGGAGCAATGATACCGCCCTCGCTGTGACCTATCAAACCAATCTGTTTGCGCTGAATATCATCCCGTCTTGTTAGATAATCAACGGCTGCAAGCGCATCTTTAGATAGATCCTGACTTGTAACGGTGCTGTTATAGATCCCTGTCGACTTGCCAATCCCCCGTTTGTCAAAACGAAGCACGGCAATGCCACGGCGTGTTAAATAATCAGCAAGCACTAAGAATAGCTTATGGCCAAGCATAGTGTAATCACGATCGTTAGGCCCCATGCCAGAAATCAGAACCACTGCGGGAAACGGCGCACCTACTTTTGGTAAGGTAAGTGACCCTGCTAAGGTAATCCCAGCCATGTTATTTTCAAAGAGCACCTCTTCTTGATCATACGGAAAAGGTGGCTTTGGTTCTTGTGGTCGTTTTGGTTGTTCGGATGAAGCTTGTTCTAACTTTTCTTTATCATTCATTGTTTTCATTCTTTTGTTGTTTTTGCGCACAAAAGTGGCATCAACAAAGTTATAGAGAAATATACGACAGTTAGGATGCGATAAGCATGCCACATGCGCAGTTCCTTTAAATTTTTGGGTAAAGCATACCCATCAAGATTTTATATAATTGAATTTAAGATAACACCAATGCCTAAGTAAGCATGCATAGGTTATTTTATTAGATGGAAAGAATGAAGACTTTCATAGCGCCCCCTGAATTCTCTCAGATAATGGCTTTAAAAAAATGATAATAATACTTTTTTAGTGTAGCATTATAATGGATCTAACACAATCGATATTTTTTAACCCTGTCAACTCAAAAATATCACTTTGCGCTAACACTTTCGCCTTGATAAAGCGTTCTATTTGTATATTATTAGAAATAACTAGTAATTTAAAATCAATGCAAAATAAATATAAATATGTCAATTATGGCTAAATTTTAAGGATTATAATGAAAAAATATCTTTTATATATCTTTTCGGTTCTTTCAGTCATAACATTCAATCACGAAGCATTCCCGGCAAATATTTTAGATGATTGTAAAAAAGATATTTCTAAGCTCATTGAGCAAAAAAAATATAAAGCTCTTGATGAATTAAGATTAGGTTTAAAAAAATTTAAAAAGGAAAAGCTTTCTCAAAAAGAAAAAATTATTTCTGCTCATCGATCAACTATAAGCAGTCGAATTACTTCGTTTTTTTCTTGCCTAGGCATTGATCTTGTCGGAGGAGCTTTAATAGGCAAATTTCTCCAATTGATGGATATTGGAATTAGGTTTGATCATCGGATAAAATATGACAAACCATTATTGCGATATTCCAAAGAAGATCTATTAAAATTTGACAATTCTCTAAAAACAATAGTTGCAATTGGGCTATCCGCCATCGGCATTGGGCTCATTAATACTTTTTTTATTGAACCACAAAGCTATTATGAATCTCGACGTGCCTTGGATAATAAAATTGCAATGATTGATGATTTGATTCATTTTATTGATGAACAAAGGGATGATATCGCTTAATGCATAATATACATCTACTCAATCAAAAACGTCAGTTTTTTTTACCTTTATGTACCTCTCATAAAAATATTAGCTCTTTTTACTTTGTAATTTCTGAAATATAAATTCTTGGGTAGATTTTTGTTAGTTTTCTTCAAGATTAATACTCTTGTCACAATCTACTATTTAGTAACCTTTTATTAAAAGGTATAACCGCAAATGAACCGCTGAAGCACCTTGCCCATACTAGAAAAAAATATCTTTTTGAAGTTAATAACATAGATAATTCGCGGCCCTACTTAAGATTTTTATCAAAAAATTTCACAGTGCACTGATTTACTTTTTTACTTATATCACATGCCTGAGAAGAAGAAGTATCGACATCCACATCAATGAACCTTGATATCATTTGTGTTAATAACGTTGTATGAAGAAGCAAGGGAAGATCATAAAAAACTCCATGTCCTGCATTTTGAAAATGTATAAAAGACATGCGCATAGATGACTCAAGACTTAACTGGATGAGTTTCTCTTGAGATTTTTTACCTTCTGGGCCTACCCATAGATGACTTCTTTCTCCGATAATTTCTAGAAATGGCGTAGAAAATGGTATTACCGCGTTATCCTCTCGTATCTCACTATCCAAAGCAACACCCGCTTTAAAGCGATCATCTTCCATGCACATACGCATTGCCAATGCTCCACCAGCCGAATGGCCACAAATTCCTATATTATCTAAATCAAGTTTGTTATTTAAATGCCACGATGCTTGTGCATTAAGGATAGCCAAACTATTCATTATAAAGACGATGTCCTGTATGGCCACTTCAAATTGGGCTTGTTTCCAGATTTTTGCTGTCATTTTCCCCTGTTTCTTTTTTTCATGCAATAAGCCTTTGATAATGCGATTGTCTGGAAACCTTGTAATAGGAGCCATATAAGGTCGATTAAAACCTACTACAATGTAACCGTGACTCGCAATCTCTTCGCCCAATACAGAGTATTGTTGAATCATCGGACCAGCACCATGAGATAATATAACAATTGGATATTTTGAATTATTGAGCGATATATCAATATCTTTTACGGCATACGTTTTAGTTTTTTTTATGCCACTCATCAGCCAAATAGGAATATTGCTTTGCTGATGAATAAATTCCAAAGCATTTTCTATTGCATCAGGATCATAAACTGTTTGTGGTGTTTGTGTACGACAATCTGTAGGATACCATATCTGCAGCATCAGTTCACGGTGTGTTTGAAGATCATTGGATTCAAAACGATTCACATCGACTAAATGGTAACTTGTTATGCCAACGCCATATTGCCCTGTAGACTTAGGAAAATTGTTGAGATTGCGGCGAATCAAAATAATGAATATGACACCAAGGGTGACTCCAATTA
>JANWKD010000040.1 GCA_025451595.1 Candidatus Babeliales bacterium
AATGATAAAAATCATCAAATCGCAATGAGTGTTCGAAAAAATTGGGAAAAAAAATCGGATATTCGAAATGGATCTCACGCTTATCTACAAACCAAGTATGGCACCATACCTAGCGTGTCAGAAGAGGAAGATTCTGATTTTCTTGATAGAGCGAATGAGTTTATTGAGGATATAAAAAAAATACCAGGCGTTATTAATGCACAAAAAACAATTATGGGTGATCTTGCACAGAATACGTTAGGAAAATTAGCTGCCAACAAAAAAATAACGTTCAACACAGTCATTGTCACCTTTGATCCAGAAACATATCAAACCGTTAAAAATAATATTACCTATTAGACACCAAATGCATACGCTAGCCATTTATCCCCTGTTATGCTAAATTTCTTTATTATGTTATATTAAAAAAATGAAGGTTAATATACTTAAATTTTATTTATTTTTTCTCTTTGTTAACATATTCCCTAATGATCTAGGCAATATCAATATTTCTCAACTTGAGCAAAAGTTAGCGAGCCTCGCAAGAAAATATTCAATAGATCAAAAGAATAACACCCAAAATCCATCCTTAATTCACGCATGTACTACTGGGCAATATAAAGCACTGTATCATCTTATTACCAGTTCATTAGATAAAATCAACCTGCATTTGAATTATTGGAAAACGGTACAGCTCAGTTCGCTTAAATATTTTATGACCAACCCGATTAAAGCACTTTCTGGAAAGCAACATATTCAATCCCACATTGATGGCTTAGAGGCCGAACAAAAAATATTAGCAACTCATCTCGGTTTATTAAAACGAGATTATGATAAAGATTTGACCAATACCGCAAATCTTAATTTGCTGATTCATACAATTAATACTATTCTTTCGAGATACCAATCGTTTGACTGTTCTGAAAAATCACTATCTAAGGAAAAGGCATTAAAAAAGCTGAATAAAAATTTTGAACTCATGCTCGCCTATGAACAACAAGAAAAAGCGATTATTGATATTCATGAAAAGCCTAAACATATGATACGCAACTGGATTGGCTATACCTTGAGTAGTATTGGATTATGTATTGCCGGTAGTTATTTATTTAAAAATAGGTCACAAATACCTACTTGGAAAAATCAATCGATAGATGCTACTTTCCGTTTTTGGCGCCGTCATTTTTCAGATCCTATTAAAAATGCCTGGTCAATAATTTTTGATCAACAATTGCAAGATAACGATTCTCCATTAACCACGCTACAAACCTCTGTTGAACAGCTGATCACAAAATATAGAAAAACAAACCAATCAAAATTAACGTCAAATGAACTAGCTGATGAAATAGAAAAAGCAAAAAATGGATTTTTGCCGTTCAGTATTATTAATGAATTAAATAAAACAACAACTGAAAATTCTATTGCATCTAACGTCTTTAATAAATCGTTTCCGCAGATTATAAATATCGTAATTCAAATTTTCATTATTCACTTGCTTAAGAAAATATCAAATTTAGAATTAAAACACCGACTTAACATTGAACTTTCTACAATTTTTCCGGCAGCGCTACTATTTACCAGTTCGGCCTATATTTTACATAAAATATATTCAATATGCGCTCCTCAGAAAAATATTGGACGACCTCTCAGATTCACGCTTCGAAACATAGAAAATATTTTAAATAAATCGAGACATAAAGAACAACTGACCATGCAAGAAGAGGGATTTATTATCTATTACGTCCATCATCTTCAACAATATCTTCCTTTCTTGCCAATGAAAGATCGTCCACCTTTTGTAGATGATATCACGCAACTAGAATCGTCCGATTTTTCAATCATACAAAAGATTTCAGTCATAGACCGTATTAATCGGACCTATTCGTTCTTATTTGAATTCAAAACGTAATATTATACTGAATTTTTTTTTAATAATTCTTTGAGACTCCAAATAAAATCAAGCGCCTGCCGCGCAGAGATAGTATCGGGATCAAGCATGTTCAATGTATCAATCAAAGTTTGACTCGTGGAAAGTGATTGCTTCAGTTGTGCAATAGAGTACTTTAATTGCTGATTTTCAGTATAGATTGCATGACTTTGTTCATTTGACGCTACCATTATTTGTTGTTGCATCTGCATTGCAAGAATTTCTTGCGCCCTGATAACAACGGCTTCCGGCAATGCTGCTAATTTAGCAACTTCGATACCAAAACTTCCTTGTGCAACACCTGGTAATATTTTATGCAATAACAAAATCCCCTGCTGGGTTTGCTTACTTGCCGTATGATAGTTTTTAATGCCGCTCAACTCTTTTTCAAGAGCAGTGAGTTCATGATAATGAGTTGCAAATAAACAAAAAGCTTTTACCTGTGAATATAAATATTCAACAATCGACCATGCAATAGCAAGCCCATCAGTAGTGCTCGTGCCTCTTCCTACTTCGTCAAGTATGATGAGACTGCGCTCAGTTGCAGAGGTGCAAATTAAAGAAGCCTCTTCCATTTCTACTAAAAAAGTACTTTTTCCTTGTGCCACATTATCCCCTGCTCCAATCCGAGTAAAAATACGATCTAAAATCGATAAAGATGCATACCGAGCTGGCACAAATGAACCACATTGCGCTAAAAGATGTATAAGGGCAACTTGCCGTAAATAGGTCGACTTGCCCCCCATATTGGGACCGGTAACAATCCAAAAATATGCTTTCTGATCCAACAGCGTATCATTTGGGATAAATTGGGAGTTTTGATGAGCTGCAATGACTGGATGCTTACCGTCTTTAATAATAATCTGCCGATCTTCATTAAAAGAAGGACGTACGTAACCTTGTTCGTAAGCTACTTGCGCAAATCCCATCAAGGCATCTAACGTTGCCAAGGCGTGTGCTGCCTTTCGTAATTCAGGTATGTATTTTTGAACTTCAGATTTAATTGATTCAAATATTTTTTTCTCTAACTGTTCTGCTTCTTGCTTTGCATGTATAATATCGGCTTCCAACTTCTTTAACTCAATGGTGGTAAAACGTTCTTTGCCTACTAATGTTTGATGGCGAATATAATAATCAGGAACTAAATGAAGATTTGCTTTGGTAATTTCTATAAAATATCCATGAACGTTATTATAACTAATTTTAAGAGAATTAATGCCGGTTTTTTGCTGTTCGTCTCGTTCCATATTGACTAAAACGTGGGTAGAGCTTTCAGCCACGTCGCGTAATTGATCTAAAGAATTATCAAATCCCGATCGAATAATAGTGTCTGATGAGAGATCTGAAATCAAACTTCTTTGTAATAAAAGAGATAATGAAGAAAAATCATTCAGACAGATTATGATTGAAGCAAAAACTGGTACTTGGCAGTGGTGCTTTTCGAGAATATCGTTAAATTCTGGCACTATTAACAAAATATTTGAGAGATGAATATAATCTTGTAACGATGCTCGCTTTAATGCAATTCTTCCTACTATGCGTTCAAAATCTCCCACGCGCATATATAATGAACGCAATGCCTGATTAAGTTCAACTGAATTGAGCAAACATGCAACTGCATCATGACGATCCTTGATAGTATTGCTATTAATAAGTGGTCGCACCAACCACTTTTTTATCATGCGAGAGCCCATAGAAGTAATAGATTTATCCATTAATTCGTACAAGCTATTTTTCCTACCGCCATTTTGCATATTTTTCACTAATTCAAGATTAGTCTGAGTCGACGCATCAAGCATTAAAAACTCTTCTGGCTGATAATAAGTACAGGAGTTAAATTGGCTCAGGGCAGGCTCTTGATGCTTTTTCAAAAAACTATAGAGCAATTTACAAGAAGAATAAACTGATTCATAACGTGCAAACATCTGTTGGTTGATCGATGAAAACTGCTGTTCAATCCAGCATTCGTAGCTTTCATTTTCCATTAAATAATCGGTTACTGTAGTGCAATAACCAAGCTTTGCAAAATAAGTATTAAAAGGAAGAGCGCTTTTATCAGAGGAAAGTAAAATTTCATCGGGGAAAAAACGTGTTAATTCAGCTTCTAGCGTTTTATAATGCATTGCTGGGATAGTAGTAGCAAATAGTTGAGCAGTCAGAAGTTCTGCAATAACTAATCCCCATGATTGAACTGTGGGAAAAAATGAGAAAAGGTAGCATGATGATTTTTCATCCAACATTTGATTATCGGTCAACGTCCCTGGCGTTAGAACTTTGGTCACACCGCGAGCCACTACTTTGCCTGCCACTGCAGGCTCGAGTTGATCACAAATTACAATACGAAATCCACCACGAATAAGTTTTGTAATATAAAATTCAACGGTATGAACAGGCACGCCGCATAACGGAATAGGTTCATTGAGATGTTTTCCGCGCGAGGTCAATGTAATGCCCAGAAACGCGGATGCTTGTTTGGCATCATTGAAGAATAGTTCATAAAAATCGCCTACTTGAAAAAAAAGTAACGCTTTGGGATGATCTGATTTAATAGCAAAATATTGTTTCATCAAAGGTGTTGATGTACTGCTTTGCATATCAATCATGTTTGTTCTTTCTTGTTAAACTCATTTATTTGGTACTGCTCTTACTAAAAAGATTAACGAAACCTCACTTTTATCTTATACTATAAAAAATAATGATATCTGTCATTAATTGATATTACAGCTAAAGGAAGTGACTTTATATGTTTAAATTATTAATTATATATTTATTAATTAATATGTTTAGTTTAGTGTTTGGAAGAAACTCACAAAAATATGCCGCCAATCAATCACTTTCAATTGTATATCAATCGAAAGTTAGCCGTTTAATTCGCAAAATCATTACTCATGATAAATGGTTTAGCGCCTTAGCCGGTGCATATTTTAATTTATCTATAAGCAAATTTCATATAGCTTCGTTTGTAAAAAAATATTCCATAGCAATGAATGAATCGGAAAAAAAAATCAATGAGTTTATTAATTTCAATGATTTTTTTACCCGTAAGCTTAAACCACAAGCCAGACCTATTGATTGTGATCCTACACATATTATTAGTCCAGCCGATGGCAAGATACTTGTTATTGAAAATATTCAAGAACAATCGCAATTTCCGGTAAAAAACATTACCTTTTCACTTGAATCTTTTTTAAAAGATAAAACCTTGGCTCAAAAGTACCTTGGCGGCTCTCTAATTCTTATCCGTTTAGATCCTTGGGATTACCATCGATTTCATATACCGATTGATGGTTATGTACAGAAGGCAATACCAATTAATGGCTCATATGAGTCTGTAAACCCGATTGTTTACCAAAACAACATTCAAGTATTATCGGAAAATGAAAGACACTTAATAGCTATCAAAACGGATATGCTTGATGAAGTAATAATGGTCAACATTGGCGCATTATGTGTGGGAAAAATTACAGAAACGTATAACCCAAATCATTGGTATAAAAAAGGTGATGAATTAGGGTATTTTTCATTTGGAGGCTCAACAATTGTATTATTGTTTAAAAAGAATTTAATTACTATCCATCCCGAAATTGTTAATAATTCTTTAATGTGCATAGAATCATTAACACAGATGGGAAAATCTTTGGCTACAATCAATACACTGCGTAACACAAATAATTAATATTATTTTGGTATCATAACGTATCTGAGAAATATTTCAGATGATCCTCATTTGATGAAATGATTTCAGTCAATTCATCTTCATCAGTACCAAAAAAATCGATATGCTGATTAACATCATATTCCTCTAAGCGTCGTTCTAATAAAAATCCTAAAAGATCTTCTGTTTGAGTCAATTCACTATCAGCATGAAGTTCTGCAGGTTGATTATTCTTTACTTCTTCCGTTTTATTATCTGTATTTACCGTAGCCTGTTGCACAATTGTTTCATTACAATCGCTGTTTAATTTTTTTCTTTTGGTAACATTTTTTTCAGACACCTCGACACTTTCAGTAGGACAATTTGAATAGTTATAATAATTATCGCCTAGCAATACGCCTCGATATGGAACAGATCCTTTAAATGTATAATGGATGCGATGCTTACGAGCTTGCTGCGGCTTGTTCTTATTATCCTCTGTATCTAATATTCCGGTGTAAACTCGATATAGTTCTTTATTGTCACCGTTTGAAAAGTTAGCTTCTTTTCCGGCAGGCATTTCCGAATGCCAACGAAATTTCTTATGAAGCTTCTTAGAAGGGTTCATTGAAAAAATAATTGAAGTATAACCGATTGCAAATAGTAAAGTAAATATTTTCATACCTATTCCCATAAATTTATGATTAAATCGATATGATACAATAGCAATCTTATAAAAAAAGTAAAATAAAAAATGAAAATTTTTGTATGAAATAAGAGATAAAGAATTCCTTCTTTTACGTCTTATTCCACACAAAATGAGTATCTTAATTATTTAGAAATGAGGCTTCCAAGCATATTCTTGCTTTCTGAAGCGGTTAATGCTAACAGTGCATGCTTTGGCATTTGAGGAGAACCGATATTTGAACTAGTTGTTGCAGCCTCAGATTTTGAAGATGAGTTTTCATCTTTAAGTTCAGGTGGCATAACTAGTGAGTTTGATTTTTTTGCTCTTTTTATTTCTGGTTGCATCACCCCTGGTTGCATCACACACGAACCATCTTCATTGGTCATAAAAAAATCTAGGACTCCTGATTGAACGGCTGCATTAATTCTTTCTTCTTCTGCTTTTCGCTGCTCAGGTGTTAACACTATTGTTTGATGAATTCTCGCTTTTTTCTTACTAATGCTTGTTTCAGTATCTAATCTGAAATTATATGTTCCTTCCTGCTTCTCTCGTTTACGGGGGGAGTGCTCTGTAATTTTCACCGGCCTCATTGCCATAGAATAAAAACAAGAAAATAATAGCAAAACAGTAAAATGACGAATCATAAAAAGTCCTTCATGTATAATATTTAGAATGTTATAATCGCATTGAGAATA
>JANWKD010000041.1 GCA_025451595.1 Candidatus Babeliales bacterium
GCATTAAAAATAAGTTAATAAAATCAAGATACAGGGTAAGCGCGCATACGATGGATATTTTAGAAGGATTTTCACCCTGATTTTGCAGCATCGTGCCCAGTTGTTTAATTTTTTGCACGTCATATGCCGTCAATAAGGTAAAGACAATAACCCCAATAATACTCAACACGTAATTAAATGACGCGCTGCCAATAAAGAGATTAATGAAAGAAGCAATAATGATGCCAAAGAGGGCCATTATTGCCATAGATCCGATGCCAGATAAATCAGATTGGGTAATATAGCCATATACTGCCATAGTCCCAAACATTGCAGCAGTAATACCAAACACCAGATATATCGAATAAATGTCATACATAAAAAAAATGGATGACATAGTAATTCCCATTAATACGGCGTACAAGCAGTACATGCCCAAGGTTGCCGCAAAGGATAAGCGTGTAATAAAGGCGGTCATCACAACTACCAGTAATAATTGTCCTATGAATAACCCCCAAATAATAGCCGGATTTTTGTATAAACTATAAAAAAGGGTTGGGGACTGATACAGGTAATAGGCAGTACCTGCGGTAAGCGCTAACGCGCCACACATCCAACCATATACTTTATACATAAAGTCACGCGCTGACCGTGTTATATTTAATTCTGAATAGTACATACAATTGCTCCTTGAAAATGATTAATAATTCCATGGTAGATTAATGTTATTTGCTTATTCTGGGCAATAGTTTGAGTGAATATCTAAGAGGTTCCTGCGGTTGAAGAAAAGAGATGTTTATACGAACACCTTGAACAAGCATATATCTTTTTAGTATTAATAATAGCAAATCGGTAGAATTTCTCAACAGCGGGGGTATCCTATGTCTAGATCGTTAAAAAAAATAGTGCGCATTCTCGTACTTATTCTGTTTTGTGGATATTGCAATCTCGAGTCAATGAGAACTGAAAAAGAAAAACCGGAAATTAATTTTTATGGAAAGCTCATTGATAGCTCTGGCCATTCATACGCGGTAGAAAATATTACCATTGGCGGTCGTTATAAGGATATTATCGTTTATCAAAAACCGAATACCAATGCCCGTTATCCGGATACTCATAAGACCCAACTGAATTTAGCAGAAATTTCTCGCATACAGACTTTTTTTGATCCCACCGATCAAACAAATGGTTCTACAAAAAAAATTCTTACTTTTGACAAGCGTGATTATATTCAAATAGAGGTGACGTGGCATGGTAGAATGTCAAATCAACGATATATTATTGAACGATATAAAAAAATATTTTGCGATCAAGTTATCGATGGTTTATTGTTAGAAAAAGAAATTTCTTTTGAAGCGTTAAAAGAGCTACGAATTGATGGTTATAAAGAACGTCATTCGCAGCATATCTCGTATGAATCGATGGTAACGCAAACCAAAGCGATGCTCAATTCAATTGAACATGAAGCCCACGAGCTATCTGACAAGCCAGAAATAAAAAATATAAAGGATCGGATATTGCATTTAATAGATGAATTTAAAATAAAAATAAAAAATTGGTTTACATAATGGATTGATTCAGATAGGTTGTTTTTTGTTTTATTACAGGATTATTAATTTTTTTATGAAATATTAAGAAGGATTATGATATGGCAGTGACTATTACTAAGCTAAATTATGAAGATGAAATTGTTCGATCAGACAAACCGATTATTTTAGATATTTATGCAACATGGTGTGGTCCTTGCATACAGATGGGACCTATTTTTGATGAATTGGAAAAAGAACATGGGGATCGTTATAAATTTGCAAAGTTGAACGTGGACGAGTCACGAGAACTGGCAATACAATATGGTATTACTGCCATTCCTACTTTTGTTTTTATAAAAAACAATGAAATTAAAGGCAAAGAAACGGGGTATATAGCAAAAGAAGACCTTTACGAAAGGATAGTTGAATTATTGAGCTAATCGTTATAACGGAATTAAGACGATCTTGATTCTATCTATTATTTTAGCCCCATCCGTCATTTGGAACAAGATCTGTTCGGCGTATTTGTGCGAAGTCGGATGATAGGACAGGGGTCCCCAGATATCGATCCCAATCGCAAGATTGGGTTAATACCACGACCTTTAAATCGTGTGATGGGTTCATTTTAATTATTTTATCATATCAATCTTTTATGCATCATTGAAAAGTACTATGTTTTTAATATTTATATACTGTTTTATTATCTTTGCATCATCTGCAAATGGCATGTTGACTTCGATGTCCACAAAACTAGTTGAATTACCTATTGATTCCGCATATGACTTAAAAGTTATGGAATCAATTCAATCACCAGATGAAGAGACAAACTTGGAGATTATATTCAAACAAAAAGCAATTCAACCCTACCCCTTTCACCGACATCAACGACCAGATCCTAATACCTTTAGGGTAGCTGGAACTACCTACGATATTCCTTATTTAGTAGAATTAATAAAGTTCAAAATGGCTAGGAATGACGATAAAGAGGCTTACCGCTTAAATAAAATAGTCTTATTGGCTACACAAACTAAGGGTAAAGATAATTTAAAATCGTATAAAGTTGATGCAAGGGATATTTTGAATCAGCTTTCAAGTAAAGGGTATGTGCCTGCATCAATAGATCTACTGAGAGTTAGATCTGTGGTGTCTAACAAGCAGTTGGAGCAATTGAAATGTATCCAAGATTATCTTCATAATAATCAAGATTGTGTTGAATATGATGAAAATAAATATGCAACGCTTATGCGACATATAAATCATTTACATATAGACGATAATAACGAGACCAAGCCTTTAGCAAGCTATATTCGTGCTCGTTCTTATGAAAAAGGAATGGGCAATATGCTTTCTCCTTCAAAAGCATTTGAAGAGTATATGAATGTGTTCGATTTGACTAATGATGTCAAATTAAAACGGGAAGTAGCTGAAAGTGCTTGTAGTATTGCTCGTACCAATGAAGCTTCTACAATGCAAATGTTTAATAAGTTAGCAAATGAAAAGGATACATATTTTCAAACTATGGCATACGACTTATTAAAAGGAATCGGCAATATGCTTTCTCCTTCAAAAGTTTTTGAAGAGTATATGAATTTGTTCGATTTGGCTGATGATGTCAAATTAAAACGGGAAGTGGCTGAAAGTGCTTATAGTATTGCTCGTACCAATGAAGCTTCTACAATGCAAATGTTTAATAAGTTAGTCAACGAAAAAGATACATATTTTCAGCGTATGGCATGTGACTTATTAACAAGATATTTTTCTTTTGATGGCGATAAGTCAATTGAGCAGGCAAGCTTGCAAAAAGTAGTTCAATTTAAGACCGATCATTTTGGTGTTAATATTGCAAAAGTTTTTCTGAGCGAAATACAGGGTCAGCAACTAGTAAGTGAAGGAAAGTATGTTGAAGCCAGCAAGGAATACGAGCAGGGACTTGAAGTTTTAAAAATACTGAAGAGCGAAAGCAAGGGTTTAGAATTATTGACAGAAAGAATGCGCAATAATTTAGCTCGGTTATATGAAAGAGATAATCAACCGGGTAAAGCGATGAAAATATATAAAGAAAATATTGCTGATGGATCTGATTATGCGCAATCCAAGTTTTGGTTTATGCATTTAAAAGGGTGCTGGAAAAAGGGAAAACTGATAACATTAAGTAATGATTCGACTAAGACGTATGATCCAATGCCGTTAGAATTGTTCAAGCAATCCATTGACTATTTAAATAAATACGCACACCAAGATGCACTTACTGCAGCCCTACTATCTACTTTATATCTTAGGGACAACCTTCCTTGCAGGCGAAAGTTATTGAATTATGAAAAATCATTATACTACGCGCAAATTGCTGAGAAGCTGGCAGAAGAAAGTAAGGATGTAGAAGTGCTATCGAGCGCTTTGGCAAATCAATTTATTATATATGATAAAGAATCTGACTCAGTAAAAAACGAAAAAATGGAGAACTGTTTATTGAAAGGTTTTTCAACTGCAGAAAGTGCCGATTGGAAAACCTTTTTTATTAATAGGTTAATTAAGTTCTATGATAACAAAAAAGAGTATGAGAAAGCGCTTGAATGGATTGCGACTGGCTCGAAATGCAATAATTTCTTGTCTACTGTTTATTTGGCGTATTATCAACTCTTAGGAATTAGTAAAAAGTCTGGATATCAGCCTTCGGTGAACACAGGCTCATCCTCGTTGACTGCTATTACTCTCAATAAGGCCTTATCATTACTATTGACAGCAAAGACTTCTAAGGAGGATATTGCAGACTTTAATAGATTGCAGCTAAAATTGCAGGACGTACGTTTCCAGAATGGTTCTCTCCAAAATCTAAATTCTGAAACGAATGAAATATGGAATAGAATGCTCTGTTATTCGATGAAATAACTACAAGTTGCTTTAAAGCAATTTTTCTGAACCTGACAAGTACTATCTTTGTCAGGTTCAATTTTTGAATATATTGATTTTTATTGCTATTTTGAATTAAAATTAATGATAGGAGTTAACGTAAAGTAATACCCATTGGATTTGAGAAGAAGGGAAACAATGTATGAAAAATCAAATGATCACCCTATCAATTCTATCGCTATCCCTCTGTTTGCAAGGTGCGCAAAACCAACCTTCAACTCAAGAATGTAAATCTTGGAAAAGTAAATTGGCTGATTTTGAAAAACAACTATTACCCGAGAATAAGCAGGCTCTTCTGAACGATTATCGATCACAATATAAAGATGCATTGTCTAATCTAGAAAATGAGCTTAATTATCTACAAACGCAAGGTGCTAGTCAAACAACATTAATAAATTGGTATAAAGATTTTTTAAATAAAACAATAGCAACGGAAAAGTCGGTCATTAATAATATAGAAAAGAATTTGGATCCGAGAAATAGCAAATCAGTATTGGCACAAGAAAAAGAATTCCTTGAAGTTAATAGGTTGGCACTTGAACGTTTATTGGAGCAGGCAGATTCAAATGAAAAAAAAGGAATTCAACAAGAACTGACTAAAATTAATAACCGCTTAAAATTATCTGATAAGCAGCCTAAGCAGCTGCTTGATTATGTAAGACAGCAAGAAAAAACGAACATGAGAAATGCCCAGAAGAAGTTAAATGATTCTCAAGAGAAATTAAATTCAAAAGATCTAGCTACATTAGCCAAAGCTCAGCTTGATACAGAGATTGAACGAGTTAACAAAGAAATAAAAAATGTCCAATCGTTGTTAGCATCTGATGATCAATTATATAAAGAGGCATTACAAGGAATGGATATGCAAATTGCTCAGTTAGAACAAAAATTAAAACAGTGTAAATGAAAGATAGATAATAATTCACCACATCTGATAGAAGGAGCATAATGAAGTTTCAATCGAGAATATTCAGTCTATTATTTGTATCTATTGCAATAAATGCAGCTCAAAAGCCTACCGCAGAACAATGTGCGTTTTGGCAAAAAGAGATTGCGCAAGAAAACCAAAAGTTGACCGATAAAAACAGATTAGTTCAAGAGCAGCGAGATACGTATCAAAGCTTATTGCATGATGCGCAACAAAATCTGAATGAAAGTGTTGCTATTTCTAAAAATGAACAGGAACTAGTCAATTGGTATAAAAAACGATTAAATAACGATTTATCGCTGGCGCAAGATGGAAAAAAACATGTCTTAAAAGAATTAACTCCTGATAATGCTAACAATCTAATAAAAAAAGAAAGAAAAAATGATCAATATACTATTCAAGGCCTTGAGAATCGACTAGTAGCCACGACAGATTCTCAAGAAAAACAGGAAATTAAAGCGCAGATAGATACATATCATGCCAGAACAGACCAGGAAATATTGGAATCTGTATATAAAGATTTGCATAAAACATTAGAGAGTATTGATGCTGATATTCAATCTATTACTAATCAATTAAATTCAAATCAATTAATTATTACTGCCAAAGCAGAAATTAACAAGATAATTAATAGAGCCAAAAAAGATATCGAATATTATCAAGATCTATTAAATCAAACCGATGAACAGATCTATGAGTCAGAAAAAAAATCGATTTCTTATCGTATTAAGGGGGTACAAGATTTTTTAAAGGAATGTAACTAAAAAGGGAAAGTATGAATAGATATGTACTATGTTCATTCATGTTATTTTTAACAGTTCGCGCATCAGCAATTCAACAAATGGTTCCTGATAAAGATTATTGTAATAAGCGAAAAAAAAATCTTGATCGACTTGAATTAAAATTGTCGCCTGGCAACAAACAAGCCGTGGTCCAAGAGGAACGAAGAGTTTATAAGCTCCTATTAGATGACGCAAAAAAAGAGCTTAATCAATTACAGACCATAGTAAATGACGAAAAGAAGGTAGTTGACTGGCATCGCAATAAAATGCGTGATAAGTTGAATGCAAATCAAGAGGTAAAAAAATATCTTGAAAAAGAGTTAGATCCTAAAAATAGCAATAATTTAATTGCCGATCAAAGGCAGTTGGTTTTACAGCACATCAAAGCATTAGAATATTTTTTAAATGAAACGCAGGATGTTAATCAAAAAAAGAATATTGAGCAATCATTGGATCGCAATAATCATATGCTTAAATTAACCGACGAACAGTTGCTTGATATCATTGTTCCTCCGTTACGTCAGGAGCTGCAAAAAGTTAATGAAGAGATCGAAGATAGTAGCGAAAAACAAAGCAATAGCGCGTTGAATGCTCATGCGCAAGATAATAAAAAGCAAACATTAAATCAAATTCAAAAAAATATAGAGTCTTATCAGCGCTATTTAGAGCAAACAGATGAGCAAATCTATGATTCTTTAAAAAGCGCTCTTTCAAGAGAAATTAATTTCACCCGAGAAATGTTGGAAAAATATTGTAAATAAAGAAGGGGTTTCAAGTGAGATATATTATGGCATTCTTATTTTTAGGAGTTCAATTTTCTGCAGCCAATAACCCTTTCATGTGCGATACGTTAAAAGACGAGCTAAAAACATGGGAAAGTAAAGCAGAAACAAACGAAAAAAATAAGGTTGTCAGTGCAGTGCGTGAGACTATACAAGAACAACATGCACAAGCAATGAATAAACTTACGCAACTACAAGAAACTAATGATCCAGCAGCGCAATCGCAAAAAGTTATTGATAAGCAAAAAGATTTAAAAAAAGAGATCGATGCGTTAGAAGAGCAAAAAAAACAGATGAGCAATAAAAAATCAGAAAAAAATGAATTGCAAGAACTAGAAACTAAATTAAAAAAATTAAAATACGATTTAAGCGAGCAAGAACATCTTTTGCGCGCATTGCCAGAAAATATTCAACGATCTATCAGCAATGTGCAAAGTGAGGTAGATCATTTGCGTAAGCGATTGGATCGATCTGACGATGAAATTATAAATGAGCAAAAAAAGTTTGTGCAAGAGCAAATTGAATCAGTACAAAAAGAGATAAAAGATAAGTGTCACGAATAGAAAGAAAGGAGAAGATCATGGATAAAAAAATAATAATACTATTATTAACAATCTTTTCGCTCAATGGTGCGACACAAAAGGAATGTGATGAATGGAGTCAGGCTTTAACGAATGCTTATACGCAAAGAGAAAGAGCGAGAACAGATAGAGAAAAACGTATTGCTGATAAAGTTATTCAAGATTATGAAAAAAAATTAGATGAAGCCGATTGTCCTATTCCTAAAACTCCTGATATTGAGGGAGACTTGCATCCGGTGAGATAATATTTATATTTTCTTATCTTGAACTTCTATACCCATATCTTGTAATTGTTTGCGTAATATATCGGCGCGTGCCCAATCCTTTTGAGCTCGCGCTTGTTCGCGTTCATCAATAAGTGCTTGAATTGTGGGAGTTATCTCCACCTGAGTTATCGGTAACGCTTGCAATGAAAGACCTACAACTGATTGAATAAACTGTTTTGCGGCAACTAATTCTTTCGTATTGGTTTGCAACGTTTTAATGTTTTCAAATAAGACTCCAAACATGCCAGGCGTATTTAAATCATCACATAAAAAAGAAAGCATTTGGCGTACAATTTCTGATTGTTTCATTTCTGCATCACTTATTTTTTGTTCGATTACCGGCGTGAAAGTATTGATCAATTTTTGATAACTTTTTTCTAATGCGTTGGTATCTTCAATAGAAAAATCAAGAGGCGCTCGGTAATGATGGGTAAGAATAAGATAACGAACAATCATAGGATCAAATGTTTTAAAAATATCGTGTAAGGTAAAGAAGTTGCCAAGCGACTTAGACATTTTTTCTTTATTAATTCGCACAAAGGCATTATGAACCCAATAGTGTGCAAAAATTTTGTTGGTAAGCCCTTCTGTTTGTGCAATTTCATTTTCATGATGAGGAAAAATAAGATCCATACCGCCACCATGAATATCAATTTGGTTGCCCAGATAGCAACGTGCGAGCGCAGAACATTCAATATGCCAGCCGGGTCTACCAGTTCCCCACGGACTTTGCCAATAGGGTTCTTCCCGCTCGCTCTTCCATAATGCAAAATCAAGAGGATCCTTTTTGAGCGTATTTACTTCTATACGAGCGCCTGCGCGTAAGTCGTCTAATTTTTGTTTTGATAATTTTCCATAACCTGGAAACTGCTCGATATGGTAATATACATCATTACCAGCGATATACGCTTTGCCGGTTTGAATCAACTCTTGTATAAATTCAATTATTTGATCGATATGTTTTGTCACTCGAGGTTCATACGTAGGTGGCAAGCAGTTTAGTTTTTGCAAATCATCATGATAGGCGTCGATGTAGCGATGAGCAAGCTCTTGATAATGAATGCCATCTCCAAACTCTTTGTGTGATCGAGCAACTAATTTGTCGTCAATATCGGTAAAATTTCTGCAATAAAGTACGTTGTAATCAAATTGCTTTAATAAACGATTGAATACATCAAAAATAACATATACTCTTGCATGGCCAATGTGAGCAAAATCGTAAGGCGTAATGCCACAAACGTACATAAGCACTTTATCTTTATTCAAAGGGATAAATTCTTCTTTTTGGCCAGTTAACGTATTGGTAATTTTTAACATATTTCCTCATTCATTTATTAAGGCTCATACTATCTTAGTGTAAAAAAGTTTATGATCTCTGGTCAATTTTTAAAAATAGGGTATTCTGTTTCATATCCTTATTTTGATGTAAAAACTATTCTGCAAGAGCTAGGGGAGCGTAATTTTATGACATCAAAGCGATTTATGCAACAGTATGTACGATTTATATTAATTTGTATATTTTCAATTGTTATTCAGCCAATGATCTTATTTTCTGCTCAAATGGAGCAATCTTGCGATGATCTTGATGATAAACCTGTTATGGAAGAATCTCATGCGCAAGAAGTATCAAGAGACCATAATGTCAATCAGGAGGAGCAAGACCAGTCAGTCCCCATGATTAATGCTATTCTCGTCGAGGGTAATAAAAATGTCCCGGCGCAAACTATTATAGCAAGAAGTCCATTTCAAGTAGGCCAGCTATTTACGATTGATGTCCGTCAGCAGACAGGTCGCTACATGCAAAACTTGTTTGACTTGGGGTATTTCTCAAACATTAATATTATGGGCGAATTGGTCAGTAAAGATCGCATTAATATCATCGTAATTGTTGAAGAAAAACAGTTATTGCAAGCAGTTACGTTTGAGGGCAACAAGCATTTGACGGAGAAAGAAATTAATAAAAAAATTAATTTTAAAGAAGTGCCAGCGGTAGATGCAAAAGAAGTAGAACGTTTTGTTTTGATTTTGAAAAAGCTGTATCAAGAAAAAAATTATCATAACGTACAAATAACACCCAAAGTAACTATTGCCGATGAGTGTGCTACTATTCATTTTGCCATTAAAGAGGGTAAGCGTTCGATGGTCAAACGAGTACGATTTACTGGCAATGAACATATTTCTGATAAACAGTTACGTTCAATCTTATTTACTCGTGAAGATTGGCCATTAAGTTTTATGGATAAAGCAGGTACGTATAATCCGGATGCCATTGAAGCCGATAAGCACGCAATAGAAAACTATTATCAAAGTAACGGTTTTTTTAACGCAAAAGTAGTTGATGCGACGGTCAATATCGATTCCTGCACACAAGATTTTGATATTACGTTTCATATACAAGAAGGTGATATTTATACTATTAGTCAAGTAAGCGCACCAGGAAATGATTGCCTTACGCAAGACGTTATACTACTTCGTATTCCTATTAAAAAATGTGATCTATATTCTCGTGATAAAATTCGTGAAACCTTAGAATATTTACGGCTTTTGTGGGGAGAATTTGGCTATATCAATGCAGATATTGAACCAATGATTGAACCGAACGATGAAACCAAAACAGTGGCATTGACGTTCTATTCTGATTTAGGCGAGAAGGTATATTTGAATCGTATTGCTATTATTGGTAATAAAAAAACGCGCGATAAAGTAATTCGTCGTCAATTATTATTAGATGAAGGCGATTTGCTGACCACCAAGCGTATGGACGAATCAAAGGAACGCGTGGAAAGCCTTGGTTATTTTGAACAGCGCGACGGCGTCAACTGGAGAATTATTCCCGTAGGTAAAAATCAAGCTGATTTAGAGTTATACGTAAAAGAAATCAAACCCGGTTAGTTAGAAGGTCTGTTAGGCTTTGGGGGTGCACCCAAGGATACAACGAATGCTACCGAATCCTTGCGTATTGGTGGTTCGGTGACTGATACCAACTTGTTTGGTACTGGTATTGCATTTAACTTAAACGGCTCGTATTCTAAGCAAGAACAACAATTATTGCTAAACATCACGCAACCATATCTTTTTGATAACCCTATTTATTCAGCGCTCGATGTTGCATTAAAAAGAACTGATTATGAAGATTTTCGTTTTACGCAGAGCGACATCATTGAAAAAGTATTCAATGCGGGCTTGAGTCTTGGATTTATTTCAAAACGATTAGATACTAAGTTCATTACTAATTTTGGTGGTGAAAATATTAATTATCCTAAAAAACCTGAACCAAAGTTATCCGACTTCCCGATCGAAGCAGAGCGAATCGAATTTCAAAACATCCTTAATAAACGATTTATTGAAGGTGGATTTGTCTGGCTTGGTGGAACTGCAAGTCAAGACTACCGCAATCACCCCATTCATCCAAGCAGAGGATATCAATGGCTCGTTTCTAGTCGTGTAGCTGCATCGCAAAAATTTGGTTTTATACGAATAGACCTCGATGGCAGCTGGTATAATCCTTTGATTGGCGAACGTGACTTAGTTGCTGCGCTTCATGCTCATTTGGGTACCGTGGCAGCACTTAAAAATAAGATCATTCCGTATCGAGAACTGTTCCATGTTGGTGGGCCTGCTACGGTGCGTGGATTCTTGTTTGGTGAAATAGGGCCAACATGGCGAGGAGACTCAATTGGCGCAAAGCATGCATTATGGATAAATGCTGAGCTGATATTTCCTATTGCACCTGATTTCTCAATTAAAGGTTGTATATTCTATGATGGCGGTGCTGGTTGGGATACGCCAGACTCAGGAGATATTTCTCCCTTACGTTTGCGTAACAACGGCTTTGATTATCGTCACTCGATTGGTTTTGGAGTGCGCGTATATCGGCCGACACCAATCAGAGTTGATTGGGGTTTCAAGCTTGATCGGCGCCGCGGTGAAAGCGAAAGCGAAGTACACTTTACCATGTCGCATGAGTTTTGATAATGAGCATTCATAGTAATCTTTACTATTAGTATTCCAATAAGTATAAACTTTGTTATTATTGCTATTGATAATTAACATAACAATTATGCTATTAGGAAATGCATGAAAAAATTATTGTTCTTATTTTTATTTGTCACTGTTTCAATGCAAGCAGGAAAAAAACAACAGCATTATAGCGTTAAATTTAGTGAAATGTTGATGTTGAGAACTGAGAAAAAGCTTTTCAATGCTACCCTTTCAATCTCAAGAAACGTTCTTGCTATTAGGAAAAACTTAGGAAACAATGCAAGTTGTTCTGAGTCCAGAGCATCAGAACAAAGATGTTTTGAAAATATTGAAAAAGATATAGCGAAATTCAACAATGAGTTAAATACATATCTTCACTTATTTAGGCATTTAA
>JANWKD010000042.1 GCA_025451595.1 Candidatus Babeliales bacterium
AGTGTATTTGATTTTGAATTGCCAGATGGCAAAAGTGCAGCAAAATTTGTGGGGTATAGTTGCGTGCCGGAGTTAACTTGTTTGCGACCGCGCGCTTGAATTTTTTTAAATCAATTCATATAGTTAAAATTATATTTAGAGCCGGTAGTAATTTCGTCTATAATGAAATATACACACAATAAAATGAGTTTAACTCATGACACAGACGCGGAATCCATTTAAAATTTTAGGTCGTAATTACATTGAATCAAGTATTAAGGCCAGCCTTTTAGAGAGTGATTTTATCTCGCTGCGGGCGTGGTTGGATATCGCACACAATCACAGTGGGCACATTGCCGCAACTGATAACTCGCATTGGCTAACATTTCGGTTTAATAATGGCGAGAGCCTAGCTGACTATGCGCTAACAAAATCCAATCAATTATTGCAAGAGTATCGTGATTATCCCAACAGAACACCTTGGTACAAACGATTTTGGAATGCGATTCGTTTTAAAACTCCGGCGGCAACTACTTTATTTCCGTCACAAACATATTTAAAAAATTTATTGCTGCTCGAGAGTGAATTTGCAAAACCTTACGTCCAGCCGAAACAATCTATCTGGAAACGTTTTATTAACTGGTATGCTCGTTCGCTATCAATTGGTTTTGATTTTAATGCGCCTCCAATCACATTAGAAACTAGTGCTATCAAACTCTATTCAGATGGCATTCAACAAGTCGAAGGGCCAACCACTCAATCGAAGGTAAAAAAAGCAAACTTTCCAAGCACTGCTGAAACATTCGATCAGCTTGCAAGGCTTAGCGAGCACTACACGCCGGCAGAAGTATTAAAAAATCCAAAATTACTGCAAGGGCGATTAGGAATTAAAACGACGCCCAGTGGAGCTATAACGCCCACCCGTAAAAAAGAAACAACACACATGGCGCACTGGCTTGATCAATCTCCATTAACGCAGGCCGTTTCTATTGATCAAGTCGATCAACAGATGCAAATACGACAACAGTATCAACAACAAACCCTCAGTAAAGTGATGCTTGCGCCCGTACAAAAACAGGCTAAACAATATTTAGATAATTCATTAACAGAAAACTTAGATTCCGTTATCAAGAGCATGAAATATGACACAATAGAGCAGTGGCTTGGAAATTTTAGCCAAGAATTAAAAAATGTACACGAGGATAAAAATCGTTTTATCATAAAAATTTCTGAGACAGCCAAAAAAGTACTAGCTGGAGGTGAAAAATTTTTCACCTATAGTTATCAGGAAGATATTGATTTAGAGAAACTACCACTTGGGTTTTTCATAGACCGTGAAACGGACGATCGCAATAATACAACCTATATCCTAAAATTTAGTCGAGAGTTGCGAGAAAAACAACTAAAAGACGATTTGGCTTACTTTTCTTTAGATCCAGCAGCAACGAGCGATGTGCAGCTGAAAGATCAAGCGCTTGATCCGCAGGCATTAAAAGCTCTACAGGACCAATTTTACGCTGAATTAGCTAAACAAGAAATTGAACCTGACTTTGAGCCGTTAAAAATAATAATTCAATCGGCATCACGCGATCCTATTTCAGACGTGGATAGTAGCGCAGGTACTGGCAAAAAAAGATATGATACATTATTACCTTCACTGTATGAACAACTGAATCGAGTCCTCGTTGAAAATGGGCGAGAGCATTTTTTATCATTATTAGTTCAATTAGCTAAGCTGAATAATATATCGAGTAACACATATGAACGTTGGGATATGGCTTATGATTTCGGCGGGAGTACCAAGCCTTGTTCATTGCTAAATAACTTTCTCGCGGCCTATTTTCCAGACCAGCACCCCATTGCAAGCTTGACAGGTGATGAGCTCGGTCAGAGTGAGACATTGCAACTGTTATCTGACTTATCAAATAAGGATAATGCACTTGCTCAACAAATATTTTCTGCTCTCCTTAATTTTGACAAACCAATGACATTTAATAAAGCCTACCAAGCAGCTATGATTGCGCAACGTCATTTTGTCTCTCTTGATTTGCCTTTATCAGAAAAAACGTTGAAGGAAATAGCAACGAGCGGTTTGACCTATCTTAAAACGATAATTAATTTCGGTGGAGAATCACGATTGCCAAAATTGCAAACAATGCTTGCGCTTTCTGGCGATACACCTTCCAATTTTGTACTGTGTCAGCGCTTACTCAATCAAGGATACAGTTTTGTGGCTGATTGCATGGACCTAGGGAGGCATTCGAGTTTTGTTAAAAAGAAGGAGAGCGGATTTGGCAGCGATAAGTGGGTAGATCAGAGAGTGCCGATGATTGTCGACGCTACTTATCTAAATAACATTCACGAGAGATCTTATCCCGATAACTCAAATGGTTTTAATTACATTCGAAATCCTTATTTTGTAGCCTGGTTTCGCTATTTGGCTTATCAGGTCGAACCGCAGTATGTGGAAGAAGCAATCGCTAAATGGAAAAGTGTCATGGGAGAAGGAAGTCTTGCCATCAAACTAGATCGTTATCATATAGACAAGAAAAATATTGAAAATAATTGGGATAAATTAAAAGAGTATGTCCTTTCACTTCCAAAAAAAATGGATATAAAAAAGATAGAAGAAGCTAAAATCGGTCTTGCCGAAAAAGATAAAAAGGCTGGACTTGTTAATCAATCTGCCAAAGAAGCACTTGTGCAAGATGAACGCAAACAAAGAGAATACAATCTGGATCATGCCGAAACGCTTTGCCAAAAGACTCTAAAATTAAATAGCAAGGAAGCAGCTGTTGTTCTCAATGCTCTTCGTGAATTAAATATATTATCCGAGAAATATAAATCCGTTTCAGGGGAAGACTTACTAAAAAAAGCCAGCCAGTTAAAAACGGATACTGCCTATACTCCTATACAAATGATAGAGGCGCTTGCTGTTTTAAGAGAATTAAATTATCGCTCTACAACGTTTAATTCCAAACGAGAACCACCGCAAGGTGAATGGTTGCGCCTCGAGCAGGTGGTTACCATCCTTCTTGCCTCATCAGAGCCTGCCAAGCTTTTTCAAATTGATACCAGCGAAGGTAAAACCTTGATGATTGGGCTTACTGCCATTTTGCATGCCTTGCAGGGGCGTAAAACGGATGTTACTACACATAATGAATCATTCGCAGATGAGTCATACGATAAAATTCAAACATTGGCGCCCTTGTTAAACTTAGAAATTGCGGATAAAAAATCATCGGATGAAATTAAGAAATCTGCAGATATTTTGTGCATAGATATATCATCTGCAGTAACAGAAGATGCTCTGCATAGCTATGAGGGTAAAGGTAAACGCGAAGCAGACGTTGTGCTAGCAGATGAAATAGATAACCAAGTAGACATTCATGCTAAAACAACTATGCAAATCTCTGATATTGCGTCGCTGGATAGTCAGTCTCAGAAAGAGCTAGCACTGTTTCTTGTTGAACTAAATAAGGCTGTTATTCTTTTAAGTGATAATGCACAGCTTTCTACGCCGAATGAACAAGTTGAATTTATTAAACAGAATTTAAAAGACCCCTTGGCGCAAAACAAATTCTTACAAGGAGAGACTCTCCCTTTTTGGATAGCAGCGATGGTACGCGCCCAGCAAATGCAAAAAGATAAAGATTTTATTATTGAAGATGATCGTATACGCATAGTGCATCACACAACAACAGGCTATGTAGACCGCACTTCTATTTGGGGAGCGGGCGTTCATCAGTGCGTAGCTGCTATTCAGAAGGCAGAACATCCCGATATTGTCATTGAGCCGTTGACTGACATTGTTGCCGAAGGAAATATTGCAACTTATTATACAAATAATTACAAAACATGTTTTGGTTTTACCGGCACTGTTGGAGATAAGGATTTTTGCCAAAAAATGACGGATATTATCGGCGCTAAAGATACCATTGTGATGCCACGCGCAGAACGGCCTAGCCCCCAAGGAATTAACTGGCCGCTGATTGCAGATGGTAAAGGTGGCTATCAAAAGCAATTTAATCGAACCTATCGTTTTGCTCCCATCATTAAAGAGAATGATTCGGAACACAGGCAAACGTTAGTTGATATGATTTGCAAAATTCGTCAGGAAAATCCGTCTGGAATTGTTTTTTTTAATACGATTGCAGAATGCGAAGAATTTTATCAATTTTTACAAACTAGTGAAGGTCGCGGTAAGGTGCAAATTTTTGATGGGACTAAACAAGGCGAAAGTGACGACGAAAATGAACAATTGCGAATTTCGCAAAATACGGCTATCCGTCATGCAGCCACACCCGGCATGATTACGTTAACAACGGCTGCCGGAGGCCGAGGCGTTGATTTTCATTCTGTGCCAGTAGGAATTGCTGCCACTCCCAGTTTGTGGCGTGTCGTTAATCAAAAAAGCGGGCGTGTCGGTCGGAATGGCGATTTTGGTCTTTTTTATGAAGTTTATTCGATGGATCAATTGGACGAAACAACAAAAGCACTGTTTCGTGCAACAGATGTTAGCGCGGATCAAACAATCAGCATACCCGAGCAACCATCGTCAGAGAAAGCTAATTTACGTTTTGGATTGGATGAGATGGAAGCAAAAATGCAACAAAGTGATCTGCAACAATTAGATGAACGAAAACCTTTAGATGAAGCAAAAAGTGCTGTTCAAAAAGAATATCAAGATTCAGCAAAAAAAAGCTCCCATTGGGGGAAATTTTTCTCAAAAATTAGCACGGAAAGTGATGTAAAAAGCATAAAGAATGCATGGGAATCATTTAAAAAATTATTACGATAAATCCTGAGATACCGCCACTGAGCAAGAGGTTTTATAAACAGATAACTTATAAAATCAAATAGTTAAGTTCAAATTTCACTTTAGGAGCTCAGATAACTTTATAATAAAGGAATAGCTAATAAATGGGGGCGATATGTCATTCAGTAAACCACCCAGAGGAATGAAAGAAGAATGGCAGGATGCTGCTCGAGATCCTAGCAATCAAAACATAAAGCTTTTTTTCATAAAACTATATGGCTTAAAAAATTTCATCCCACATTGGGGAGCAATAGAGGAAGCTCTTATAAAAACTCGCTGTATGGAAAGTCTGGATTTTTTTATTGCAAATTTAGAGCGTACTAGAAACCCCTCATTTACGTTAAAAGATTGGTATGTATTTTATGAAAAATGGATAGCACCAGCCGATGGGTTAGGTGCTGTCATTAATATAACTGCCCACCAACTTGACGCTTTACAGAATCTTCATAAGCAAATCTCCCTACTCAATAAGGATGATGTAATTGATTTTAACAAAATTAGCATTTCAACAAAATTTGACCGGCAGGAAATTTTAAATGGAAATCAATTATTAGACATAATTTCTACAAAATTATTAGTGATGGTTAATAATGACAAAAAATTTTTACTGACTGAATTACTGGAAGATTTAGATATTCAAGCTGAAATAAAAAAACCAAAAGAGCAGAAAGAAAAAAAAGAAACCACCGATAGCAAAGCAAGTAAAAAATAAATCCTGGGGTCGCATTGAAGCAACTGCATTAATAAGAGCTATATTTTACCATAAGTAATGTTTTGTATTTTGCCCTGAATATTTTTATATATAACCGTTAATTTATTATCACGAATCTCAGCCTTCTCAGATAAGTAACCCATAGGCGGATGGATGGTTGCTTTTTTAGGTAAAGGGAAAACTTGAATATTATTTTCAGCATCATAACAAGCAACTATTTTTCTATTAGGATCTATTAAAAGTGGTCGATTATGGTAATAGTCAGGTGGTTGATGCTCGTCTAAAGACTCAATTCTATATTCGTGAACCGGACAAGCAAAAACCACTGCTGGCGCCACAAAAATAACAACATTAGCACAGCCAGTTCCACAGGAATTCTCAACCGTTGCGATGATATCACTTATCCAAGTAGCAAAAATATGGTTAGCAAGTTTATCATCTGCAATGGTATAGGTTTTTTTCGTCTTAAAATTGATATAGATTGCTGATCGGCAATCATCATTCACAATAGCAGCGGTTTTTGAGGGATTATATTTAATATCACAAAGAGTATGCGCATTAATTTTCTTGATTAGCTTATCAAATGAAGTTGAATTATTCGACTGAAGCTGTGCGTAACTATCTATCCAATTTAACAAAATGAAAGTGAGGAACACCTGGCAAATCAAAATAATTCTTCTCCCACGGATGTTTTTTAAGATCAGGTGGTCCGCTAAAGTAATGACAGACTCCAGGGAAAGGATTATCCTTTTCAGGCGCATTGAAAACCTCCACGAATGTTTCTTTACATTTCTGCCATGCTCTTTTGTCAGAAGCTCTCTGACGAGGTGAGGATCCATTCTTGCCAGGATGCTGCAACAATTTGTAATTTGGATCCTTCTTATTCCAACAGGAGAATTGTAATGGCTTTAATACAACTTTACGATAGGAATCTTTCCCTTTTTTCTTTGAAAAACGATTCCGGATTATCCACGCAATAGCCCGACGACTCGCAGCATTTTCGCCACGCGCTTCGCCATAAACAGTCAACGCAAAAAACAAATGATCAAATGGTATTTTCTCTTCATAAGAAATTTTTTGGTAGGGACCATGATAACAAGAACAATACCCTTTAACTTGCTGAACATAAGGCTTCCCTTTTTTATCAATTCTCTTTCTAATGTGGGGTGTGAGTGTATTTGATTTTGAATTGCCAGATGGTAAAAGTGCAGCAAAATTTGTGGGTTATAGTTGCGTGCCGGGGTTAACTTGTGATTTACATAAATAGGACGATACCAGCTACTTCTAGAATACAAATTTACCGCCCAGCCCCATCTTCCACCTTCCGCCTCTCTCCTCCTCCGGCGCCTCCAATTGCAAGGGCTGATTTGCTAACATGCATTCCCGAATAACAGCCAAACCATTAGGTTTTTTCAACACTTCATCTAATCGTAAAAATTCTTCTTTAAAATAAGATACATGCTCTGCCAGCTTTTCAGCATCAACACCCGTGCTATATCCTTTCAATAACTGCAACAACACATCTAAATCTTTTCGAAAGGTATTACTGCCTTTTTTAAAAGCCATTGTTTGAGACCTAATGATACCAAGAAAACCCAAATAAAAACTGATAACTTGCTCAGTATTTTTTTGCGCAA
>JANWKD010000043.1 GCA_025451595.1 Candidatus Babeliales bacterium
TGTGATTCATTATGATATACAGAGCCTATCAATGTTGGCCATATCTATTTACAGGTGCTAAAATAATCAATCTCAATAGTATTAAAATCATTCCACCCAAAGGCGTTTATTAAGCCATAGAGAGCGATATTTTGCTTTTCCTTACTTGATGGAGCAAAAACATCAATTAGTCCTATGTTGCGTGATGAATCTATCTGTTTTAAAGCATGATAAGCAGCCACGTGCGCGTCGAGAATATTTTTAAATACCGTTGCAGCCACTTTTGTCGTTATGTGGCGCTTACCCGGAGCAAGCTTGTTATACCACAGCCCCCAATAGCCATCCATGGGAATAACCAATGGCTCATTAAATGTTATCCAATGAGAGACCTCGGGAATTTCTTGGTACACATATTTCGCGAATTCAACAAAATCCTGTATATTTTTAGGTTCTTCAAAAGCTCCTTTTGCCTCAAACCACTCAGGCCACACAAAGTGTGACAAGCAGAGCCAGACCTGAACGCCTTTCGATTGCAAATAAGAGATACGATTCTTTAATTGGCTTAGATAATGCGTGTTGAATATACCTTTTTCAGGTTCTATTTTACTCCAAGGAGCTTCAAGGCGATACGCATTTAAGCCCGATTGCGCGATGAGGTCATAATCCTGTTGCCAAACTGATGGCTCCCAACGCTTTAAAATATCACCCAGCTCAAGTTTTCTTTTTTCAACCCAAGAAGTCCAATTACTGATCGCCTCTTGCTTAACGCCTTGTTCATCAAGAAAATAAGGTCCCGCTGTTTGATAATCTGATTCGGCCGAGCCAAATTGAAAATGATCTGGAAAGTATAACTGATCTAACTGAATACTCTTCCAATCATTCAATTGTTTCTTCACCGATCGATCAAAAGATGAATCTGATACTTTAACTGCATCAAGATAGGTCAAGGCTGGCAAGAATAACGCTAGCGAAATAGAAAAAAATCGATTAGACATAATAACCTCCATTAAACATCTATTGTTATTATTCTAACTGAATATCAAAAATTGTCAAAAATGGATTATTTTTTCATTAAATCAAGCAAGTCTTTTAACCCTTCAGTAGAAAATTTACTTTTCTTTCGTTTCCGCTCTTTGAGATAATCAATGAATTGCAAAGCCCCTGGTCGCATGAGCCGCTCTTGGGTATCAAAATTAACAGAATAGAGACCATACCGCCTGGTATACCCTTTCCAACTTAACGTATCCATAAAGGTCCAATAAAAATATCCTCTTACCGGATAATGGTTTTTTATCGCATAATGAATAGCACATAGATGTTGCTTTATAAATCGATCCTTCAACAAATCCCTCTCATCAGATACGCCATTTTCAGTGATATAAATAGGTTTTCCTAACGTAGAGCATTTTCTTATTATTTCAAATAGCCCAAAGGGATAAACTAATTGACCTTTTTCCGTGCGCACATCTCCCTCAGGAGTAGTAAGACCAACCGGCTCTAGCCCATAATAGTTGATACCAATAAAATCAAGCGCACCGGCAGCGTTGGGATTTGTACCTTTTACCGATCCCAATATCGTCTTCCATTCAAAATTTCCGGTTGTAAAGAACTTGAGCTCGGCGTCATTCATCGAATCCCAGCCCAAAAGATGCATACTTTCATACAGAAAATAGTTTTGTTTTTCTTTACTTGACGGTGCAAAATTATCAATAAATCCTATCTTGCGACTCGAATCACTTTTTTTCATAGCATGATATGCAGCTACATGGGCATCCAATATATTTAATAAAACCTGCGCCGCAGAGTGCGTGCTGTAATTTTTCTTTCCTGGCGCTAATTGCGTTCCCCATTGTCCCCAATACGCATTTAATGATAAAGAAAGCGGTTCATTAAACGTTATCCAAAATTTAACATCGGGCAACTGTTTATAAATATATTCAGCAAAAGATACAAAATATTTTATATTTTCCTTTTTTTCAAAAGCACCCAATTTCTCGAACCATGCAGGCCATACAAAATGAGATAAACAGATCCAAACTTGAACCCCTTTCGATTGTAAATAACGAACCCTCTCTTTAAGATCATTATCAACATAATTTTTATTAAAGGCACCTTGCTCAAGCTCAATCTTACTCCACGGCGCTTCGATACGCATCGCATTAAATCCCGCTTGGGCTATAAGGTCATAATCTTGCTTCCAAACTGATGGATCCCATCGCCTTAAGACCTTTTTTATATCAATCTTATTTTTCTGTATCCAAAGAGGCCACCAGTTGCTGCTAGCTTTTAATGGGTTCTCTACATCAGCTTTTTCGGTATCAATATAAAATGGCCCAGACGTTTGAAAATCTGATTCTGCTACGCCAAATACAAAACCAGGCGGAAAGTTAAGAGTCTTATAAAAATCTGGACTCTCCCAATTTGCACAATGTTTTTGCACAACTTGAGCCAACTCTTTTTTGCTATCAGATAATTTTGCGGCAAATGAAAAACAGGCGCTATACATAATTGCAATAAAAACGACTACGAAAGCGAGTGGAAATCGAGCGAATTCCTTACTCATCCTTTTTAATACATTGAACATACATAATCCTAAAATGAGGCTAAACTATTGAAATTTTAATGAGCTTAACATATCACCAAATAAAACCACTTTGCAACAGAAAAGCAATACTAAATAAAATGATAGATCTGAACGAAGATCAGAGAAAATTGCAACACATTATTTTGTGAAATTCCTCAAAAAGCAACGCGAAAATAAAGCTGAATAACGGTGAAAATAGCTACCAAATTTTGCCATTTTTAGTCAAAAAAGCTCACGAAACCACTCAATAAATACGCAAGTTGGAAAATTATAAAAAACATTGGAAGCAAATTAATCAACATAGAAATTGTGGATAACTATGTGGATAACCTGTGGATAACTATGTGGATAACTAATTTGCGAAGATCAATTGAGCGACTCAGCCTATGCACAGAATAGCAATGGCTTGGATTTGTTGTGCCAATCGACGCATTGAAGCATTGAAAAAAAGTTATCCACAAGTTATCCACAAGTTATCCACATAAGCAAAAAAGTTCGAAATTTCGTCCCAGAAGTGGTTTTAGAGCGTTGAACGCAAAGTTATCCACATTTTTGCGCGCCCTTATTATTAATATTTAATATAAATATATTTAATAAAATACAATAATAACCGAACCGAGCTCGTCACCCATTCATCAAGTGACTTATTTTTTCGCGCGCCTTTTCTTTTAAAACTTTTTTTGCTACAATTACAAAACATCAGATTATTTTTGTTTTAGCCAAGGGATATTTGTGAAACTTTCTCAAGTTATTGAAGAACTCGTAGAAGAACGTGGGTTAGATCGAACCGTTCTTAGTGACATCGTGTGTGAGGGCATGCTTGCTGCCTATTCTAAGAAATATCCCGATCGCTTACTTCAGGTAAGTTACAATAAAAAAACTGACGAGATTGAAGTTAATGTTCAGAAGCAAGTTGTTGGTTCTGTAGAAGACGAAAATGCTCAAATAAGTTTGCGAAAAGCCAGATTTATAAATCAATCGCTTGACGCGGGGGACCTGGTTTGGGTGCCTTTTGAAGACAAAATAGGCAGAATTGAGATTTTACGAGCCAAGCAAGTTATTGCAAACAAGATCAGGCTTATAGAAGCCGCAGCGGTTTATGAAGAATTCAAGAATAAACAAGGAACAATTGTCTTGGGTGTTGTCCATAAATGCGAGCGGGCTGGTGCAACAATAAAGCTTGACGATTCATTGGCGTTCTTGCCAAAATCATTGAGCATTCCTGGTGAAAAATGCAGCGCTGGTTACACCATTCGGGCGTTACTGAAAGAGGTTCTTGCTGAGCCAAGAAACGACAATCAGCTCATATTAGATCGTGTTTCGTCGGAATTTTTGCAGGGTCTTTTTGAGCTTGAGATTCCTGAGGTTTTTGAAAGGCTTGTTGAAGTCAAAAAGATTGCCCGAATACCAGGATACAAGTCCAAGGTTATTGTCTATTCGAATGATAAAAATATTGACCCAGTTGGCACCTGCGTGGGTATGGGTGGAGCTCGAATAAAGCCTATTCTGAAAGAGCTCGGCACTGAAAAAATTGATGTTATAGCCTGGAACGAGTCAAGCGAAACGCTTGTTGCTAACGCGCTTAAGCCAGCTGTCGTAAGCAGGGTAGAGATTGTTGATGATTCTACTGCGCAAGTATGGCTTGATGAGGATCAGCGATCAATTGCCATAGGAAAGATGGGTCAAAATATTGCGTTAGCGTCGCAGTTGACGGGCTTTGCAATTCATTTGATGCAGGGCGGTAGCGCTAAAAACGAAAGCGTCGCAGGGCAGCAGCTTCGTGATGAAACATAGATTAATTTTTTAAAAAATGGGATAAAGCTATATAATGCGTGTGTATGAAATTTCAAAGCAGTTTGGGGTTAGTAACAAAGAAATATTAGATGTGCTCGCCAAAGAAGGTTTTGATGTTCATAGTCACATGGCCAATCTGGGGCCTGATGCTATTGATTTTTTAAATAAGCATTATATAAAACAAGAGAGTATTGCTCCTGAAGGGGGCCCCGCTCATAGTTTAAAAGCTGTGGTGTCGGAGACCTCGTCCGATTTGAAACAGATGGCGGATGAGAACAAAATAAAAGAATCACCTCAAAAAAAGAAAGAATCTCCAACAAAGCCTATGCAACAATCTATTATCCCTAAAACACAAAAACCAGAAATAGAATTTATACCCGAGCCAGCAAGGCCTTTTGTTGTTGAACCAATGACATTAGGGCAGGTTGCAGAAAAAATCGATAAGTCGGCAAGCGATATCATTCTTTTTTTGCTTCGACATGGACAAATTTGTGCTAAAAACCAATTATTACCTGAAAAAGTAATCGAACAAATAGCGCGACATTATGAAATGCCATTTGTTTATCCAGAAAAAAAATTAATTGAAAAAACTGTTCGCGTTGTTGAAACCTCGGCGACAGCGCAAGAGCGTGCTCCTATTATTGTTATCATTGGACACGTTGATCATGGTAAGACTACTTTGCTAGATTTTATACGAAAGACTCGCGTTGCTGCCAAAGAGCGCGGCGGCATTACGCAACATCTCGGAGCTTATCAAGTAAAGACGGCTCATGGCGATTTAGTTTTCCTAGACACTCCGGGCCATGCCGCATTTTCAAAAATGCGTGGTAGAGGGGTTCGGGTTGCGGATATTGCAGTCCTTATTGTTGCAGCCGATGATGGGGTAATGCCTCAGACTATTGAGGCTATTAAGCATGCTCAAGCAGCTCAAATACCTATTGTGGTGGCAGTAAACAAAGTAGACAAGGCCAATGCGGGGCAAATTGACACCATTAAGCAATCTTTATCGCATTATAATTTGATACCTGAGGAATGGGGCGGGCAAACGGTGTTTGCTTCTATTTCAGCAAAATTGGGTACTGGCGTTGATCATCTAATTGAAATGCTTTCGTTGCAAGCGCAATTAATGGAACTCAAGGCTGACACGCAAAAAGCGGCGGAGGGCTTTGTTTTAGAATCTAAAATAGAAAAGGGTCGAGGTTCTGTTGCTACGGTGATTTGTCATCAAGGCATTTTGAGGATTGGCGATTATTTTGTGGCAGGCGAAGCATTTGGACGGGTCAATTCTTTGTTTGATTCTGCGGGGAAAAAGATTGATCATGTAAACCCTTCTATACCAGCGCAGGTTGGCGGTTTTTCTATTTTGCCTAACGCGGGAGATTTGTTTCGTGTTATTTCAGCGTTGGAGTTTAAAAAATTAAAAACTAGTTCAGTCAATAAATTAATAATGCCTAAGCCTTCTACGTCAGAAAATGCTACGAATATTATTTTGAAAACTGATACTAATTCTACAAAAGAAGCACTTGTTGAAGCTATTGGCCGATTAGGTGAACGCTTGAATTGTGAATATGCCATTGTTCATGGAGAAGTTGGTGATATTAATGAAAGTGATATTACCTTGGCGGCAAACACTCAATCGACCATATATGGACTTCATGTGAAATTGGATCCAAAAACTGTCGGGTTAGCGCAGCGATTAAATGTACAAGTCCATTTATTTTATATTATTTATCAATTGCTTGACGATCTTGAAGCTAAAGTTATGAAGCAACAAGGAGTTCAATTGGTGCCAACAAAGATAGGTGAGGCGGTTGTTCGTCGTGTTTTTGATATAAAAAACATAGGGGTTATTGCCGGTTCGTATATCAAAGAAGGCCGTTTTTCTCGCGATGGACGGGTCATCGTTTGGCGTGGAAAAAAACAAGTTGGACAAGGAAAAATCAAGAGTTTAGAGCGAGATCGCAAGACGGTAAA
>JANWKD010000044.1 GCA_025451595.1 Candidatus Babeliales bacterium
AGGAACTTTGCGCAAAAAACGACCTAATTGTCTATGCCAAAAGGGACTATTGACTCCCAGTTCTAACATATCACCAAGCACCGCAATCTTTTGCGCTTTTGTTTCATATTTTTGAAAAGCGATGAGAGCAGCTTTCATGCTCTCGGGACTTGCGTTGTAACAATCATTAATAATAATGCCGTTACCAAGTTTTAATGTTCTTTGCTCGTAACGACCATGCACAATTACTGGTTGTTGTATGCCACGTACAATGGTGTCAAATGAAACACCAAGTAAATGCGCCATAGACGCTGCTGCAAGAGAATTGAAAACAGCTCCCGTATGATTGCTTGATATCGATATTTTTTGTCTTTGTCCATACATTTTGATAATAAAACTGGTTGACTGATCGGACACATTAATTTTTCTCGCTTGAACTTGATTTGTGGTTTTAGCACCGAACTTTACAACCGGATGAGAATAACTTATTTGTGATAATAATATTTGATCGCCATTTATTACGCCAATATTATTTTCTTTAAAACAGGAGAAAAGAGCTCTTTTTTCAGCAGCAATATCTAATATTGAACCCAATCCTTCCATATGCGCATGTCCAACCACCGTTATAATGC
Organism: Candidatus Babeliales bacterium; assembly: GCA_025451595.1. Lineage (GTDB taxonomy): Bacteria > Babelota > Babeliae > Babelales > JANWKD01 > JANWKD01. Next base: position 612 of record JANWKD010000044.1, read on the forward strand.
CATTCGTTGGTTGCACCAAGTCAACCAGTTGAGACATTTCACCTCTTTTTGAAATTCCCATCTCAAAAACTGCTAGAGTATAATTATTGGTCATTTGCAAAATGCGTAACGATAGGCCAATTAACGTATTGAGATTTCCTTCTGAAACGATACAGCGATATCCATGCAATGTTAATATTCGTTCTAAGATTTCTTTGGTTGTTGTTTTTCCAACAGAACCAGTAATACCAATAACGGGATAATTAAACTGTTTTCGCCATGCAGTTGCCAATTGTACAAGAGCATTTTTTGTATTAGACACTTTAATAATGAGTTTATTTTTTAAATATTCTTTTGGTATAGAATTAAGATAATGCGATTTATTATCATCAATCATACACCCAATTGCACCTTTTTTCAGCGCATCTTGCATAAAAAAATGTCCATCATGTATTGCACCCTGCAATGCAATAAACAGATCGCCTGTTTTAACTGTTCTTGAATCGATAGAAAAGGAAGTTATCTCAGGAAAAACATCGAATGCAAGAGACACTCCTGGAATCGCGTTCTTTATAAATTGTTCATCCAAACGCATGTTCGTCTCCGATTTATCTTTTTTAATCTTTAACTATTCGATGGACAACATGGCCGCTTTTTGTAGCTTTGTCAAGAAAATAAAAAAAATTATTCAAATATCTACTCAATAGATTTAATTACTTTTCGTGGCTTTCCGCCTTGGCTTGGCAATACGTGACCTTGAGATTCTAATAAATCAATAAACCGCGCTGAACGGTTATATCCAATTCTAAATTGACGTTGCAATGATGAAATAGAAATATGTTCAACTGTTTGTATAAATGACAATATATGTTGATACAATTGCTGATCCTCATCATGCAATGCACCATCCGTTTGCTCAACGGTCAACTCTTGATAACGTACCATTTTTTGTTTTTTAATATGAGTCACTATTTTTTCTATTTCTTGCATAGAAACAAATGCGCCATGTACGCGGCGAATTTGTGACGATGCATCTAAAAACAACATATCGCCCTTGCCTAATAATTTGTCAGCACCTATTGTGTCTAAAATCGTACGAGAATCAACTTTTGAAGCTACCTTACATGAAATTCGACAAGGAAAGTTAACTTTAATTAAGCCCGTAATTACATCAACTGAAGGTCGTTGCGTTGCAACTAATAAATGAATCCCTGCCGCTCGCGCCATTTGCGCTATACGCGCAATTAAATCTTCAATATCTGATCCAACAGACATCATTAAATCAGCAAGTTCATCTATTATTGTGACAATATAAGGCATCGAGTTTTCATTATTCATTTTTTTATGATATTCATCGATATTTCTCACCTGATGTGTTGCCATAATTTTATATCGATTTTCCATTTCAGTAACCAACCACGATAAAATACGTACTACATTTTTAGGTTCAGTAACGATAGGAAAAAGTAGATGAGGAATATCGGCATACGTTGCAAATTCTAGTCGTTTAGGATCAATTAAAACAAGACGCAATTGATCAGGAGTTCGTGAACATAATAGACTCATTAACATACCATTGAGCGCGACCGATTTTCCCGATCCAGTCGACCCTGCCAAAAGTAAATGTGGTAAAGAGGTCAAATCTATAATAACATCATTGCCTATTACATCGTGTCCTATTATTAACGGTAATTTTCCTGCAAAATGTTTAAATGTTTTACTGCTTGCTAATGCTGCAAACGACACCGTTTTTTGTTTTTGATGTGCAACCTCAAAACCAACAACCGATTTTCCTGGTATTGGTGCAATAATACGAATACTCATTGCTTGCAATGCAAGTGCTAAATCATCTTCTAACGCAATGATTTTACTAATTTTAGAATCAATATGTGGTTCATACTCAAATAAGGTCAATACGGGGCCTTGTTTTATAGAAACAACAGTACCTTGAATGCCAAATCGTTCCAATTTTTGTTCCAATAATGTTGATAAATATTTAGCATTATTAACTTCTTGCAGCGATGATTGTTCTTTATAATCATTAAAAAGCTTTTCAACAGGAGGTAATTGATAGAACTGTTCTGTATGATTCTCTATTGCATCTTGGGAGTTTGCAGATACGAAAGGCTTCTGAATAAGAGTTTTTTCTGGTGATGCTTTCAAAACTTTTTCCACAGAGTTTTCTGGGGAAAAAATTACCTGTTGTGTCGATTCTATGTTACTGTTTTTTAAAATAGGAAATTGTTGCCAAAATGATTCGTCATCAGGTTGCTGTTGGTAAGCAAGTTCTTCTTGCACAATTGATTCCAATAATCGATCGAAAGAATTTTTTTCTTTCTTGGTTACTCTTAATCGTAGATATCGTTTGTCAAGCGCTTTTCGTATCCTTTGGTAGAATTCAACGATTGTTGAGCAAGTTAATCGAACATATTTTGCATGGTATATGTATTGAGCAAAACATATCAAAGGTTGGACATAACGTGTAAAAGAAAGTTGCGTGATTAATACAATGCTTATCATAAAACTGGTATATATACCAATCAAAGCAACAACTCTATCGGCAAAAATAAATAATAATAGCTTATATACCATATTGCCCATAAGACCGCCCGGTGCAATGTTCAAATAATCAATTTGATATGCGCGCAATAAAGCGCTGAGCGAGAAAAGCAGGAGCACGTAGCCTACAAAAGTATCTTCAATCGATCGCAAGGGAATGCGTACATACAATGCGTAGGAAAGATGCCACAACAAGAATGCGAGCACCCAAGCTGATCCTCCTAAGAAAAAGAACAGCAAACTGCTCATCGTGGAACCAACCCAACCAAGATAATAATTATTCGTAGATTGCGTTGAATAGAAAAACCACGATAAATCGTCAGCTTGAAATGACCATATTAATAAACTTACCATACAGGCTATAAAACTTACACGAAAAAAGATTATAGCTTGTTTTACAGAAATGAACTCAAAAAAATTCTTTTTATTCATATTCTCATCTATTCCTATCGATTAAAGAACGCAGCAAGAATACCAATTCCCGCTACATAGGGACTAAAAAGCCACAATTTTTTGTTATTAATTATTTGAGAAACGCAATAAAATCCAATCAATGCCCCTATACTTGCAAAAAGCATAGCCAATAGCAACTTGCTATTCAATAGATCTAATTGTTTATGTGCATGTATCGAATAAAGCCCTTTTAAAAAACCAGCAACACTTATTGGCCATTCAATAAGGAACGAAAGTTCAAATGATTTTTTGTCAGAAAATCCCAACCATCGAGCGCAAACAAAGGTAGCGCCAAATCGAGATACGCCTGGTAATAATGCAAAGCCTTGAGCCATACCCAACATACTTGCATCAACAATAGAATATTTTTTTTTCTCGTTGTTTGCAGGACAATAGTTCAAAGAAAAAAGCAACCCTGCCGTTACCAAGAATCCAACAGATAAATAATGTTGTGCGTGTAGCTTAATCATCAAATAGAAAAGATACCATACAATGGTTATTGTTTCGGTTATAACTCCATACCATACGATTTTAATAACATAATGCCAAGTTCGTCTAAAATTAACTAATAAAAATGACCATCGTTTAAAAAAAAATAGTGCAATAATACAAGCAATAGGACCATGCAAAACATGATCAAAATATTCCGGTATACAAGTCATGCTGTCATGTTTGCCAAATAGATTTAATAATAATAGTGCATGACCAGAACTGCTAACGGGAAAACTTTCTAAGAGTATCGGCAACATAGAAATTAAATAACGTACCATAACAATATTTCACCTATATGTTTATATTTTTTTAAAAATCAAAAACAGTTTTCTATAAAAATTGCAAAGCATCAATATTTTCGTTACATTGTAGCTAATTTTATGCTATCTCAAAAAAAATTATAGGGGCAAATTATTAACAGGAAGGAGTGGACTATTTAAAGAGGTGATTTTTTGTTAAAAATTCGTAACAAACCATTGCAATTAACTTTATAAAAAAGGATTTTTATGAATACGGTTCGAAAAAAAATTATACTATATGCAATAGCAGTCATTGCATGCATGCCTTTTAAAACAAGTGCAACATTTGGTAAAACATTTATAAGTCAACGTCCTGCAATTTCTGATCGCGCTCGACTAGATGCAGGAGTCGGGCCATTGCAGAATTTATGCGACATGGATTACGTGTACGGTACTTTTGCGATAACACCCGGCTATTCGCAGTTGTTTAATCGTAACGAAATTGGCAGATACTTCTTTTTTAATGATACCAATACTATGACTTTTGGTCCTGCTGGCGCACCAGGAGTTGACGTATTTGCCCGTAACTTCTTTTTGAATGACAACCTTAATGGTCAAGTAACGGCACTGCCAAGCGTACAAAATGTTATTGTTGATTTAGATTTGTATTTAGGACTTGACGAATGGTTGCCCCATTTATATGTGCGAATCCACACCCCGATAAATTGGACTAAATGGAATTTCAACCTCGAGCAATCAATCACCACCGAAGGAACTACCGTTGAACAATTTGCATTTGGCAATACTACGGCGATTGCATCACCGGTAACGAGTATTATTCAAGGATACAATGGTCAAACATTAAACACGACGGAATTTCCTGATTTAAAGACCGTTTTAAACTTTGATCGCGTAAATGGCCCACAAACAAAAACGCAACTTGCAGATATTGAATTAGAAGTTGGGTATAACTTTCTTTGCAAAGAATGCGCCTATTTAGGATTAAGCTTGCGTACTATATTTCCTACCGGTAATCGGCCAAACTCTGATTTTTTATTTGAGCCAGTCTCAGGAAATGGACATCATTATGAATTTGGGTTTGGCATCATTGGCTATTATGAATTTTGGAACAGCTGCAACTCCTCTTTTGGGATTTATTTAGATGGTAGCTTGTATCATATGTTTAATTCAAAGCAACGCCGTACTTTTGATTTGATAGAAAATGGCATTGGTAGTCATAATTTACTCATCAAACGATTCAGTAGTCCAACAAATTACGGTCAAGAAATGATTTACGGGCCAAACGTTTTGACCCTAGAATGTAACGTTCGCAACGATATTCATTCAGATGTCGCGGCATGGCTTAACTACTGCCGTTGTGGATTTACCTTCGATTTAGGTTATAATCTGTGGGCTCGTACGAAAGACAAGATTCAAATTACCGGCGTAATCGAAGAAAACACCTTCGCGCTGGCTGGCCAAACCTTGGGAACGGGAAGTCCAACCGCAGACAACACGGGCAGCACCGCGCGTATTAATGGTACTGGTGGTGCCCCTGATGCAGTCAATACCTTTATTACGACAGCAGATCTAAACCCCGAATCAGCAGCAACGCCGACCTCAATCACCCATAAAGTATTCGGTCATGTTGGTTATATTTGGGAAAACTGTGAATACCTACCATTCTTTGGTATCGGTGCTCAAGCAGAATTTTCTGGCAAACAAAACAATGCGTTTAACCAATGGATGGTATGGGCAAAAGGCGGATTTGCATTCTCATAATATATATAGCTTCTACAAATGTTTTTTTAAAGGCTCGAAGATCGAGCCTTTTTTTATATCTTTCTTGGGTGTATACTGTGATCAAATATACTCGAAAAGTTTAAAAAAAACGTTCCGAGTCCCCATTTGACATTTTTAATGGAAAAATAGGGTAACATTAAGGAGAAGTATGAAGAAAAAAATAGTAATGATAGCATCAATATTAACAATACCTATGTCGATAATCCCCTCAGACGATCAACCCATTTTTGGCAAAACATTTTATAATCCCCGCTCACAAGGATCTTACACAAGTAGATCTGCAGTCGGTTTTGTAGACCTCATAAATCGGTATGATCGTTGTAATTTTTATACGTCCTGGGGAATAACCGGAGAATTTGCACAAACGTTTGATACTCGCGGCCTGGGAATATGGCTCTTTTTTAATGGCGATAGTGCTATGTTTTTTGGCAATGCTGCTAATCCTGGTGTTGACGTGTTTGGACAAAACTTTTTATTAAATAATGATTTTGAAGGAATTGTGGCAACGGAACCAAAAGTTACGAACATTCTTGCCGACTTTGAATGGTATCTCAGCTTTAATCAATGGTTTCCCAATTGGTATTTTCGATTACATACGCCTATGTGCGAATCAACCTGGAATATGGAACTCAAGCAAAATGTAGAAGCAGTCGGCTCAGTAATTCCGGCCAATTCATTGGGCAACCCTGCCGACGCTCCAGCTCCCTTTGATACTATTATCAGCGCTTGGAATGGCAATGCGACTTTCTTTGATGTAAAAAAACCACTCGAATTTGCAAAGATAAGCTTAGATTTACCCGATGACGATGAAGAGATTCTTTCTGACCGTACCAAACAAGCCTTTGCCGATGTAGAAATGGCACTTGGGTATAATATTATTTTAGATGAGTGCAGTCATTTCGGACTTAATGTACGAGCAATAATACCTACGGGCAATAGACCAACGGGAAGATTTCTATTTGAGCCAATCGTAGGCAACTGCCATCTTTTTGAATTTGGATTTGGCATTGATGGTCATTTAGAACTTTGGAACAATGGCGATAATCAGTTATTATCAGCGTATTTAATCGGAAACGTGTATCATATGTTTTCGTCAAAACAACGTCGCAGTTTTGATTTATCGATTAACGGTCCTGGTAGCCGTTACTTGTTATTCAAACGATTTGAAAGCGGTGCGTATGCCGGTGAAATTGTACGTGGTCCAAATATCTTAACACTCGGGTGCAAGGTACATAACGACGTCCATGTAGATGCTAGCTTTATGCTTCATTATCGCTATTGCGGGTTGACGCTCGAGGCAGGCTATAACGTGTGGGCTCGCACGAAGGACAAAATTACTGATATTGAACTAATTCCGCAAAATACCTACGGCATCGCAGGTACTTCAGGAACTGGGGTAAATAGCAATAAAACGGCCAGCAAAACAACGATTTCCGGTCTGAACGCAGATTTACTTGACGATACCATTATCTACCTAGCAAACAAAGATATCAATGTAAATTCCGCAGCGCATCCCAACGTCTTTGCGCATGGCTTTTTTGGGTACGCGGGTTATACCTTCGATGAGTTTATGGGCCAAGATTATACCCGTTATGAGCCATTTATCGGCATTGGCAGCCAAGTAGAATTCTCAGGAAGGCAGGCCCGCGCGCTTAAAATGTGGCACGTTTGGGCAAAATGTGGCTTTATTTTATAACGGTATAAACCCATATAATTAAAATCATATACGAAATGAACCCCGCACTCGACTTATCGGAATCTTTCCATTCATCTCTATATTGCAAGCCAGAGTTTTTTCTGAGGGATAAAATAACGCTATTCTCTTTTGTTTTTCAGGTTCAACCATTTGCAAAACGAAAAAACTACTTCAAATTATTGATTTTGTTTTTCTATTTGTGAAATACTAAAGATAGCTAGAAATAATCATGGCGCCTATTTCTAGTAGAAATGTTTGTACTAACATATTAACAAAACAAAGGAGAAATCCATGAAAAAGATGGTATTAGCTCTCACGTTGGCTCTGCTTGGCTTAGCAACGTTAGACGTAAATGCGTGGAGACGCTATGGAAGAGGTTACTATAATGGTGGCTGTCGTAGCGCTTGCGAAACTTCATGTGCACCAGCATGTGAACCTGCATGCGAACCAGCATGTCCAAAACCATGCGCAACCTTCAAAAAGGTTATTCACGCAGAAGCGTGTCCAACACCGCCAACCTGTAGACGATATGTTCCAGTCTGCGAACCTGCAGTTTGTCATGAATACAGAAAATGTCATTGGGTATGCCCAGAAAGCTGCTCTGAAGTTTTAGACAAATCTTCTGTTGATGATATGAGCGCAGTTAAATTCGTTGAAACGAGTGAAGCTGTTGAATAAAATCGTCAATTTATTCTGACATTTCAAGTCTAAAAAAATAAGTACTTTGGATAAAACCAAGGTACTTATTTTTTTGTTGTTTCTAAGATAAATCAGGTTCTTTCCTAATACTTTCACAGTTTTTAATTTTTTAATTTGACAAATTGCCATTTTAATTTAAAATTATAGGTAATGGAGGTTATCTATGAATTTTATTAAAAACAATCTATTGGCATGTATTGGCTTGACTATTATCTTAAGTAGTCTGTATACCTTTATGAACCATCATCAATCATTAGATCAAAGTACGAGTACAGTACCTTCTGATCAAAACAATCAATGTATCCAATCATATGTAAAAGAGTTGGAGCTTGAAGAGAAAACCTTATGGGATGAATTAGGAAAACTTCACATTACAAAAGAAAATTGTCTTGAGCAAAAAATGTTGTTTGAAGAAGAATACAAACAAATTAAAGGCCCTACTCCAGAAGAATTACAGTCTAGAGATGTTATCTCATCCAAAACTAACCAATTAATCGAAACTGTTTTCAATAATTTTCATATTGACACCAACGCTATTACTATTATCCCCTACAAAGATCCAGGTAATTCAACAGCTGCAGCTAATGATCTTTGTTTATTTATTGATGAAGATTCATTAGAACAATATTCAGAGAAAGCTCAAAAATTTATTTTAGGCCATGAATCACAACATATTATATTCAAAGATGACTCTCTTCGATTTATATTGGATATACTAATTCCAATAGAAAAAAGAACTGAAAAAGAAATCGATCTCTTAAATAAATTATATCGATTTCAAGAAAAAAGAGCTGATATCTGTACAATATTAAAAGGTCGTGATTATGCCGATGGATCGCTTGAATTCATTGATGCACTGGTACTAAAATATGGCGACACGCCCGGCATAACGCATCCTAAAATATCGGATCGATTACAATTGGCTACCAACGTATTAAAACGTTTTAAAGACCAAAATGTAATAGCATGACAAAAAAATTAATAATAAAATCAAACATCATTTTTTTCGCGCTACACGCTTTCTCAACTCTATTACCCGCTCAAAATAGCATACAACAGATATTGAATGAACTTGCACACGAAGAACAACAATTATGGAAAGAGCTTGAAAGACTGAAAATAACGAAGCGTATGATTTCTTTATGCCAAAAAGCACGAATGCATGAATATAGTACTTGCCGAAAAGAAATTGAAAATTCCGCTACCAAAAAGCCTTTGAGCCAATCGTTATTAGAACTTATAAAGAAGGTTTTCAAGCACTATGCTGTTGATATAAAAAGCGTGGCAATTATCGGATATTCTGACACCAAACAAGTTATCATTGCTACCGATTTTCAACTTTTTATTAATGAAGATGAATTTCTTAAATTTCACCCAGCAGCACAAGAGTTTCTTATTGCTCATGAAATTCAACATATTGTGCACAACGATGATTCGGTTCGTTATTTTATCTATAACCAATTAAGCCCGACCCCCGAACAGATGAATGATCCAGAATATATTGTAAATCGATTCTATCGATTTCAAGAAAAAAGAGCTGACATGCTAGCAGCAATACACGATCCTCACTATGCTCAAGGCAATATAAAGCTATTAGAACCATGTCAGTGCCAAGAAACGAGTGGCATTTCTCACCCCAAAGAGTCGCAACGAATGGCATGGGCAATGGATATTTTAAAAACGGTTCATCAACAACCGCTTGTTACATAACAAATGAAACCCGCAGACGGCTTAAAAGTTAGAGTTTTCTGGGGATAAAATAAATAATTAGATGCGGAGGTTACTCATGCAGTTACATAAAAAAATAATATTAATTTTTTCGTTTGGCTTATGCATTGGAGCTGGAACTATCTACTGGTTTCGTCATCAAACCAATAACAATAATGTGGTTACTCCAACAATGCCCATTCCGACTGAACAACAAAGTGAACCAGTTGCTCCCAAACCCAAACCAGAACCCGCACAACACACGCATCCACTGATTCAATCATTACAACAAGAAGATCAACGATTATGGAAAGAATTAGAGCGCTGTGGCGTTGATAAAGCAGCATGTATTTCCTATAAGACCAAATATCGCAATGAATATAAACAAATAAGAAAAGAATTTGAAGATAAAGCCTTAAAAAAACCAATAAGCAAAAAGACATTACAGACCATTTATCGCATATTTGATGAATTTAATATCGATAAAAATGCGATCGCCATTATCCCTTTTAATAACCCGGGCTGTCCTGCGGGTGCCACCGATCATCAATTGTTAATTGATGAGAGACAGTTGCTACAATTTCCCGAAGAAGCGCAAGATTATACGATAGCCCATGAAGTGCAGCATATTGTTCATCAGGATGATTCAACCTCTTTTGCGCTGGAAAACTTACTTAATTTAACTGAAGAAGATTTTGACAACCCGAATCATATCTTCAACAAGCGATCACGCTTTGAAGAAAAAAGAGCTGATGCGTTAGCATCACTCAAAAAAGCAAAATATGCTCGGGGTAATATATTGTTTATGAAAAAGCTGTTATCAAAAAAGAAAAAAGAAAGCGCGGGCATTACGCATCCAAAAGAGAAAACACGTATCGCACTTGCAGAAACTATTCTAAAAAAATATCACGCCCCAAATAGCACTTTAGCATAATCACCCAACTCTTTGAGCAGCCTGAATAATTTCGATTAATTGCTTGACGGTTTTAATAGTCGCCGCTTGCTCATCAGGAATTTCAATAGAATAAATTTCTTCAACCTTCATAGTAATCTCGAGCATATCAAGCGAATCTGCGCCCAAAGAATCAAACGAAGATTCTATCGACATATTTGATACATCAATTCCTAATAAATCAGCAATAACGGGAGAAATGATTTTGAAAATTTCTTTTTGGTCTACCTGATTATTCATACTAATATTCCTGTTCTGGCGTTTTATTTTGATTTATGATCGTATGAATCTGATTAATATCAGATCGCTTATTGATTGCTACATACCTTTTTTCTGGATATTTGACTTGAACGAGACGTCCTAAGGTGGAACCTGGTCCCAATTCTACGATAATATCAGAGTCATGGAGCCAGTTAAGGACTTTATCCCATACAAGAGGTTCATGTAATTGCTTCATCAATCTATTTTTTATTAATTCCCCTTTTGTGACCATTTTTGCATCAACACTTGCAACCAAGGGAGTTTGTATATTTTTAAAATCAACTTTTGTAAGATATGGTTTTAATTGATTTACAATAGGCTCCATCAATCGAGAATGCAAACCACCTTCCAAAGAAATTGTTTTAATTTGCTCTATAGATCGCTGCTTCAGCTCTCGAATACATAATTGGATTGCAGCAGGAGAACCACCAATAATCTGCTCATCAAATGCATTATAGGCTGCAATAAAAATAGATTCAGACAAACCTATTTTATTAATAATTTTTTTGAGTTGTATGGCCGATATACCATTAACCTGCAACATATGAACGTCAAGCGAAGGTAATGCCTCTTGATAAAATTGTGCATATTTTTGCAATAGATATAATCCATCGGGAAGACTGAGGCCACCCGCTGAAGTCACGGCACTCAATTCGCCGATACCATAACCCGCAATGATGTCTGGATGCACTCCTTCTTGGTTTAATAAAGCAGCGATGGCAGTACTGACCAAGAAAACCGAACCGTATGCATTACCTATTTTTGAAAGCTCTGCTTCAGAGGAAGCAAAGCATAATTTAACAAAGTTGATATCCAGACAATGAGAAGCTTCTTCGAAATATTCCTGGATAACTCGTGACTCATCATAAAGCTCTTTTGCCATACCAACAAATTGACTGCCATAATCCGGAAAGAGCATGCTAATTTTCATAACACCTACCTTATTGCAAACCAGAATTATATCTTCGCAATAAATTGTTGCAATCGCCTCATTGATTCTTGTTTGCCAATTATTGCGAGTAGTTCAAAAATCCCTGGACTTGCTGTTTTACCAACCAGCGCTAAGCGGATTGGTTGCGCAACATTGACTAATTTAATGTTGTTATTTTTAACCCATTGCTTAATTTCCGCATTGCATACTTCAATACCCCAACTTTGTAATTGTTCCAAATATGGTATCAGACTTGCAAGAATATCTTTTGTCTCTCTTGTACACCATGCGGATTTATCAGCAGAATGAATCTCATGTTCCGTTTTTTTTAGAATAGTTAATTCCTCAACCATTTCATGCAATGTTTTTACACGATCTTTATATAAGGCTATAAATGCAAGAAGTTGAGATTCGTTCCATTGCGCAAAAGTTGTTTTAAAATCTGGCTGAACATCAGAAATAATACGCTCCAATAGCTGCTGTGGTGTCTCTTGTCGAATATATACGCTATTCATCCAGTCTAATTTATCCTGGTCAAACATAGCACCTTTTTTACCCACATCATCCAATTTAAAAAATTGAATCATTTGATGGCGAGTAAAAATTTCTTGATCGCCATACGCCCAACCAAGGCGCACCAGATAATTGCATAATGCCTCTGGCAAATACCCCTTCGTTTTGTAATCCAATACCGAAGTTGCAGCGTCTCGCTTGCTAAGCTTGCCGCCATGAGGACCTAAAATCAATGGTAAATGAGCAAAAAGAGGCTGCTGGAAGCCAAGAGCTTGATAAATCACCATTTGCTTTGGCGTATTGGAAATATGATCTTCTCCGCGAATGACATGACTAATATTCATAAGGGCATCATCTGCCACCACGACAAAATTATACACCGGCGTTCCATCAGAACGAGCAATAATAAAATCATCTAACTGATCAGTATCAAAAGAAACAGGGCCTCGAATAAGGTCATTAAATTCAATACGTTGTTGTTCTAAGGGTATTTTTATGCGCACCGCGTACGGCTTTGTCAAATCTTGATCAGAGATCTGTC
>JANWKD010000045.1 GCA_025451595.1 Candidatus Babeliales bacterium
ATACGGTTTGCCGTACTAATAAGGAGCTTTTGTATGCTTAAACTTAAAATTGAACCAACTGCTGTTGATTTTAATAAACCTTGGTGGTATCTCATTTACCAACAAAAATTATTATTCTCTATCGTTTTTTTCTCGGTAGCAGTTACTCAAATAATATGGAGTTTGGTTCCGTTCGTTATAGCAAAGTTATTTGAAATTCAAAGTTATTTTCTTAGTTTCATAATTTTTATCACATGGATTGGAGCTGCAATAGTACTGGTGTGTTTACGCGCTGCATTTAATACTAAGTTTCAATTACAATGTATTTATGGCATTTATGAAACGGCTTGTAACTATTTGTTAACTATCGATCCTCATTATCACATCTATCGCTCAAGCGGTACTGTTATTGCAAAAATTGAACGAGCGGCACGTGGTTATGAAGATTTTGCAGATCATATAACCTTTGAGTTGATTCCATTATGTACCGGATTGATAACGGTAATATCTGCTTTAGCCTATTATTCGCGTGGGATTGCGCTTATTATCGCTATCTTCATTATAGTAATTTTATATATTGGCTACTATGTAAGTACAAACATATGCCAATTGTATGAATATGAGTTTATAGAAAAAGATGATCGGTTTAAATCAACTTTCTTAGAGAATTTGACGCAAATTCAACTTATTCGCGCTACATTTGCTACGTATTTTAGAAAAAATTTATTGCATACCAATATTACTGCCAACATAGATGCAGAAGCAAACTTATGGCTTGCGTATAACATTAATAATCTTTGCTTAGAGTTAATTTATCTCACTTCGTTATTCGTGTTATCTATTGTTCTTATCTTGCAAATTAAGTTTAATAATATGACGCCTGCTATTGCGGTTGGATTGTTTTTGGTCTATACACAAAGCTCTAAAGAAATTGTGCGATTTAGTAGGCTTTTACGTAAAATAAATCGAAGTCGTGCTGCGGTCAAAGACTTATTTAATTTTATCCCACAACTTGGCAAACAAACATTTCCTGTTATTGGGTCAGAAGTGTTGGTCATTAAGGAACAGGATACGCTGTCTGTCAAAGCTAAAAACATTTCTTTTGATTATGGTAAAGCAATATTATTCAACGATCATACGTTTGAACTTGAATGCCATAAAAAACAAGCATCAAAATTATATGGTATTATTGGGCCTTCTGGAAGCGGTAAAACTACTTTTCTATCAATTATGGGTGGTCAATTAAAACCGATTAATGGCACTATATATATCAATGATGTTGATATCTATAGTGTGAATGATGCAACAAGAAGCCATCTTATTGCGCTACAAGGGCAAGTTGCTACGACCATGCGTGGTACGGTAAAAGAAAATTTATTATTAGGGCTTGGTGGCGGTAATGGAACATATTCTAATGAAGATTTATTGCGAATAGTTGAGAATGTTGGTCTATTGCCTATTTTGCAACAGCATAAAGGATTAAGCACTATGCTTGGAGAAGGAGGACTCAACTTTTCTGGTGGTCAGCGACAACGACTTAATTTTGCAAGTCTTTATTTGCGCGCTTCATATTATAAACCAAAAGTTGTATTGATTGATGAGCCAACAAGTAGTCTCGATGAAATTAGTGAAGCTGCAATTACTTCAATGATCCAAGAATTAGCGCAACAATCTATAACTTTAGTGGTTGCGCATCGCTTAAAAACTATCAATAATGCAATAGGGCTTATTGATTTGTCTCTATTACAACAAGAAAAAAATATTAATATTTATTCCGCTTCGCAACTCTATAATCAATCTGTTTATTATCAAGAACTGATGCATGGAAAAATTCAATTGGATACTTAAATGAAATAACAACTAGAGGATATTATGAAAATACGAATATTTCGTCAAAATAAGATGTGGCGTGATAAAGCAATTGAATTGATGGAGCAAAAAGGTTCCAAAATGAATTGGCGGTATCTGAGTGATACTGAATATGATCAGCAATTGCGCTTGAAAATTGCTGAAGAAGCATTTGAGATTAGGGATGCAGCATCGAAAGATGCCATAATAGCCGAAATTGCTGACGTATTTGAAGTAGTTGATGCCATTTGTACATATCATGCTATTACTTTTGAGCAGATCAAAATTGCTCAAATAAAAAAGCGAGAAGAACGCGGTGGATTTGTGTCTCGTAAGTTTATTGAAACGGCAGAGCATCCGGTTGGAAGTTATGGTGAAGCGTATTGCCTTGCTGATCCAGAAAAGTACCCTGAGATAGTATAAGAAGAAATAGAATTTTATAAATAAAATAATAAGCGCTTGAAAGAAACTTTCTTTCAAGCGCTTATTATTAGAAAATTTGTACTATTAAATTATTATTTTGCGATCTCTTTAATTTTCTTAATGAGCGCATCTTTTGACTGATAACCAGTTACGCTAGCAATCTTTTTGCCATCTTTAAAGAATACTATAGTTGGTACCGAACGCACACTATATTGATCAGCAATATCTTGGCAACTATCAATATCAACAGCAAAATATTTTATTTCAATATCTTTATTATCAATCGTTATACTCTTCATTTCTTCAGCAGCGGTTTCAAAGATTGGTGCAAATTGTTTGCAAGGTCCACACCAAAGAGCACTGAACTTAACAACGCTAATGCCATCAAAATTGATATATTCGTCCAAAAGAGCTTTTGGAGTTCGTTTGGATGATTTAGCTTTTTCTTCTACATGAACCACTGCTTCAGATTTTGCTGGTTGAGGTCTTAGGGCTTGAACCGCTTCATGCATATATTTGTAGAGCATTTGACATGCTTTACCCATTGCTTGATTTACTTCATTTTGCTTTGCTATATATTTTGACCCAGTAGTTGATTCAAGAAAGTGTAATAAATCATCAAGCTCAGCAGGTGTAAATTGTTCTTTATAGTGTTCAGTTGCTATATCTTTTATATTGTTATAGTACTTTTCAAAAGCATTATCCTTAATCTGTTTTTTTTCTGTTGCATTTATAATCTCAAATTGTTGATAGACACTATCAAAACATGGAGTCAATGCTTCTTCAAAGCTCTTTGGGTTATATAAAATGGCAACAATCTTATCTACGGTTGATTGACTTTGCATTTTATTAGGCAAAATAGTTAGCATAATGAAAGATAAGCTTAAAGCACCTATAGTTATGATTCTTTTCATCATAATAAGCTCCTAAGATTTATATAAGTTAAAGAATTGAATTGCAATTGCAGCTAGATATATCAATGTTAATTATAGCATTCATTTTTATAAATGCAAAGGGTGTTTAATTTTCTAATAGGCTAATTAATTTTTTGCTATGCATGAAAGTTGTAGTAAACTAACAATAAATAATCATTTTATCCAGGAATTTCAATGAATACGTTATATCTTGCTTCTCAATCTCAATCTCGCCGGTTATTGCTTTCCTATACGAATATTCCATTCCAAGCAGTTGATCAGTCAGCTGATGAAACTGCTTGCGATTGGGGATTGCAGTTGCCGCAATTAGTTACTTCTATTGCTATTCATAAATTTGATCACGTATTGTTACCGACAGCTTGTCAGAATGATGTAATGTTTATTCTCACGGCTGATACGCTCACTCAAAATAATGAGGGTCAAATATTAGGTAAGCCTCAAGACGTTCACGATGCAATACGAATGTTACAATCAATTCGTTCAGGAGCTCGTGTTGCAACGGGTTGTTGTCTTGAAAAAAAGGTATATCATAACAATCAGTGGCAATCTATACAAAGAATTGTTTTTTGTGTTGAAGCACAGTGCATGTTCCAAGTGCCTGATCAATTGATGGATGATTACATAGAAAATGCTCGACCATTATCTGCTGCTGGCGCTATGAAGATCGAGGGATACGGCTCACAATTTTTAAGTGAGGTTAATGGTTCATACAGCACAATTATCGGATTGCCTTTATTTGAGTTAAGGCAGGCTCTTATGCAGATCGGTTTTTTTCATAATGAGCCATTATAAAATAGTATGATGGTAATAATATACCAGATAATCAATAATAATGGCCAATAGAGAAGAGGAATTCTTTTTTGATCAACACCGAGAAATCGTATTCGGTCAAAAACAGGAAATACCGTTCTTAGGGTAAGAACGAGTAAACCCCAGTAGGCAATAAAGAAAAGATATTCAAGATAAAGAGTTTCTGCGACTGGGTAAGCTTCGCGTAATGAACGATGAATAAAGAGTATAGAAAAAAATGTTGCTGAATAAGCTCCGACGGCAGAAAATAGCTTATCCCAATCGAGCATTTTATCTTTCATCATGTACAATATGCCGAAAATAGAAAGAAAAACAACGAGCATTGGCGTAATATATAAGGTGAGAGGATTGGCTATATTTCTGACCAATACCATATTTACAGCAAAAAAAGTATCTTTAATTTGTTCTTTTATTTCTGAGACGCCGTATGTTGTTTCTGGAACATCTTTTTGATAACTAAAAAAATTATCTTTCAGATAAAAGCCCGAGCTGTATAATTCATTTTCTGAAATACCATTTATTAACGTCAAAGGTTTGTCATATGACGATAAGTCCGGTATTAATAAAATATTCTTCGTTATATCTGGATGCGCTAGTACAATGGAGGCTATTGTCGTATCCAGTGGATATTTATTGAAATTGCTGGTAACAGGAACTTCTGCGTGCGCATCCCAGCCAATGACTTGATAATCGTGCTCTTTTTTTCTAAAAACTTCTTTCATTCTTAATTTATATGCCAAAGGAAAGGTTACTTGTTGAGGAATATCTTTATGTATTACATCATGATATTTTTGCCACACATACGCATTAACAATCATGGTGCCATAATCCTTAAAAGAAAAATCATAAATAAATATCCCGGTTTCTATTCTTATGGGGAGTTGTTTATTTTGAGATAACGCATGCTGTTCAATTTTATTAAGCTGTTGGTCAAGAGTCAGATTATCAAATATGGGAACAATATTCGCTTTATCTAAACTATAGAAACGAATAAAATGGGAAACTGCAATAATACTGAACACTAAGATGATAGTTGATAGTATTGATATATAATATTTGGCATTTACATCAAACAAGATTAAAGAGCAAATAATTATAACGATTATGGATAAGATAGTTGAAAGAATAATAGTCCATAAAATATTATGAAGATACGATATTGCATCTGGTTTAGCATCTTTTTCAAAAATAATAGTACCCATAAGCCATTGGGTAATTGGAATAACGTTGTAATATCCATGAATTCCTTCTGGTTGCAATGATACGGGCGAAAGTTCTTTAGAAAGCATTCTTTTTAATAACGCATCTAAGTGTTGATTATTTTCAGCGCGCGTAATTTCGAAAATAGATTTTTGTTTCATTATATAGTCTACTTGAGGATGATAAATAAGATCTCCACGCGAATTAATAATAAATGAATAGCCGTGTTTGCCTACAGAGAAATTAATTTTTTTTGTCATTTCTAAAAGGTTGAATCCAATTGCAATAACACCATTGATATTGTTGTCATCTCTAAAAGGAATGGCATACATATATTCCAGTTGATTATTTTCATTCATATAAGGATTTGACCAATAAGCACCTAATTCTAATGCGTTTTGATACCAACTGTAGCGTGAATCAAGTTTGCTTTCTGGTGCGGTATAATCAATAAGTGAACTAAATGATTCTTTACTAATTCCTTTGTTTGTTTTAATAAACATCGGTGCATACAATGGTATGGATTGATTAAAGCCATACTTTTTATAGGCGATAGTAATACTAATGAGTGCAGTATTGGCGTTTAATATTTCAGAAACTTTCTTTTCTAATTGCTCCGGTGAATAGTTGTTTGTTTGTAAATCGGCTGCAAGAGCATAGGCAAGTGACTGAATAGTATACACATACAAATTTATTTGTTGGACCGTATTTTCTAGTTCACTTTTGGCTTGATTATGTAAACTAAATTGAGCTTTGTCAGATAAGAGAAAAATTTTATAAACAGATACTAATAATACTGATAGTAAGATTGTTAATAGGCTCAATAGGAGGAATTTCCTAATTTTATAAAAATTATATTCCCTAGTTATGCTATTGATAATGACGATCGCAATAACTAAAATGATTAATAAGAAAAGTAAAATATACCATATAATAACCATGAATATAATTGAAGACACCGTCGTTTGATAATCGTGTGCTACCAGTATGCCAATATTAAAAGGGGGATAATAGTTCCAAGCAGCTATAGCTTTGGTGTTATTCCAATCTTTTATGAATCCGGAACCCTTTCTTCCGACACTTGCTCCAATAAATGAGTCAGATTCAGCACTACTCTTTAAAGATTTTTCTAATGAAACTACTTTTTTTAATGGATCGAATGAAATCAATTTTACTTCATCATCTCTTTTTGCAAGAAATAGAAGCTTGTGGTTATGAGAAGAGCTGATAGTCTTTTGTAGATTCGCAAATAAATAATCTGTTGTTATGGTGACTTGTATGGCTCCTTTATAAGCGTTTTTGGAAAATATAGGAACCGTTAATACTACAAATAATCGTTGACCTTCATATAAAACGGTGCAATCAAGAAGAGAAGTTATTTTACTGCGTAAAAAAGATTGAACATAGATATTTTTTTCATACAATGTTTGGGTAAACTGAGTTCCATATGTTAACTGAGGGTTAGTAGTATAAACTATATTGTTAAATGCGCTGATAATAGTGACATGTGATAAATCATTGGGTAAATGTGAATTTAATCCTTTTTCGATGCTATTTTTTACTTCATCATACTTTGCAGAATTAGTAGAGGTATCTAATTGATCAATTAACTGATTATTTTCTAAGTATGCACTGAAATTAATTAATGATTCTTTTTTTTGTTCTACATAAACATTAATACTTTTTTCGCTCTCTTCTAACGAAGCGTTAACATTTTTTTCGGCTGTTTTAAGCAGATAGTGAGCAGCTGCATAATATATTAATGAGGTGGTTATAAATAATAGACTGCATACCAGTGTTGTTATTACAATAATTTTGAGCGGATCTTGGGTGATTTTTCTTTTCAGATCCATTGCATTCCTTTATTGTTCGGAAAATTTTCTTACTATGGCATCCCAAAATTCAGTGGATTCATATGGTGGATATACACTTGGTCGTAAAGGCTTCTTTGAATCCCATACTATATCGCATTGTCCATTTTGTTTAATTCTTCCAATGCGTATATTCTTCCACGATTGGAGAGTTACTGGGTCAATAAAAATAATACCACCAGGTGCATTAAGGCCTTGTTCTTTTATTGCTTCTATAATAGTATGCGGCTCGGTGGAGTTGGCTTGCTTGACCGCTTGTTGCCATAGTAACACTGAGCAATAAGCTGATTCCATCGCATCGCTTATAAGCCGCTGCGAACCAAACTTGTTTTTGAATATTTCTATAAAATATCTATTTTCTACTGATGATATACTTTGAAAGTAGCTGGAACAAAGATAATCTCCGACAAAATTGTTAACATCCATTAACATAATTTCAGGAATTGAAATACTGAATGACATGGTTGGTATCTTTTGAGAACTTATTCCTTTGTCACGTAATAATTTGAAAAAAATCATATTATCAATACCATGGATGGTGTTTAAAATCAGTTCGGGCTTGGTGCTGCTTATTTCATCAACAGCATGTCTAAAATTTTCAATATTGTTTTCTTTAATAGGAATATACGATCTTCCTACAATACTACCACCCAGCTCTTCAATCTGTTTTTCTAGGACCACATGAGCGATTTTTTGATACGTATTATCAGAGCCAATGAGATAAAATTTTTTACCTACGTTGAAAAATCCCCAGCTAACACCAGGCAAAAATAGTTGTGTTATGGTTACTCCGGTATATATTATATGCAGAGATTTTTCGAATCCTTCATATTGGCCGGGATAGAAAAGTATATTATTATGCTTTTCTATAATAGGTTTGACTGCTTGAAGGCTTGAAGTAGTCCAACAACCAAAAATAGCTTTTACTTTATATTGATTAATCAATTTTTCTGCTTCTTGTGCAAAAATAGCTGGGTCAGAGTGTGCGTCAATAATAATAGGCTCAATAACGGTATTGAGTAAACCACTTTTCTGATTGATCTGGTCTATTGCGAGCATTGTCGCATCAATAAGGGGTAATTCGGTTATAGCCAACGGGCCTGTTTGGGAATAGAGAATGCCTACTTTTGTAGTTCTGTGTGGCGTTATGTAGGGCATTATGGTAGAGATTATAAATATAAACCCAAAGACAATAGATAAGGGAATAATAATAACTAGAAATGCTTTGAGAAAGTTCCAAAATAATGGTGATATGTTTTTCGCCACCGATTTACTACTCTCTTTTTAGAATCAATTTAAATTTTTCTTATGCGGCTTCCAGCGCTTTAATATCTCTTTAAAAAGAATTTCTTGCGCTTGTTCTGGACTATGTTCAATTTTAGCACTCGTTTTTTCTAAGCTTGATTCGACCGTAGCTGAATCACATACCGTTGAATCAATTTGCTTTAACGCAGGCACTAAGTTTTGATGCAATATTTTTTGAATATTATAGTCATGTTGAACTTCTAACAATAATGAATCAAGAAGACCTAGAAAGTCAACAATACTTTGTTGAATGCTATCAGATACTTGTAATTCTACCACATCATGTGAAATTTCACTTTTTTCTTTAAAGCCAACCTTTACTGCGCGCGTAATCATTTTTTTAAGCGTATCTGCTTCATATTCTATTAACCATTGGAGTAAGTATAACAACTCATAGGATAAAACAAATTGATTTTGAGTAGCTTTGTCATTATCAAACGGATTATTAGTATTCATAAGATAATCCCTAAAGTTTCAAGGTCTAGTATTAAATCTAAGACTAACGATTTTAAAAACTTATTAAAATATTTTAATAAGACTTTCACTCATTTTACTGGCTTTCATATATTTTACTATGGTTTTAGCGATAAGAAAATTCATTCTTCATAGTCAACTTTCCATTGATCGTCATAATCTGCATTCTGTACCTGACAAGAGGTGCTTTTGGGTTGATCTGGGCAAGACTGCGTTACTGCTGGTTGCGAAGAATTTTGTTTTAATTTGATTAATCGTGATGCGCTTATTCGAGCCGTATTTTTTGCAGTTTCGCTTTCTTTTGTCAGCTCTTGATGTGCTGATTCAAAGACTGTATTTATTTCTTTTTGTAATTTTCTTATCTGTTTTTGTAATTTTAATATCATTTCTACCCCCGCAAGATTAATACCAAGCTCATGGGTTAAATAAATGATTTCTTCCAATTTATTGACGTCTTCTTCAGAGAATAGTCGAGTGTTCCCCTCAGATCGCTTAGGAGCAATGAGTCCTTCTTTTTCATACAAACGTATAGTTTGTTGATGGACCGAAAACATTTCGGCCACCGCAGAAATTGAAAAAAATCCTTTTTTTCTTTTAACCATGATACCTTAATCCTGCCTTATTTTACAAAACTCAGGGGATTATCTTAAAAGCAAAATTTACATAACTATATGAATTATTGCAAGACTCATTCAATAGTTTAACATCTATTTTTATATTCGTCATTTTTTAGTTTATAGAACCCTCATAGAAGTTTATTACACATTGAATTTAACGTGAATAATATCTCCATTGTGTACCACATAATCCTGCCCTTCTGTTCGTACCTTGC
>JANWKD010000046.1 GCA_025451595.1 Candidatus Babeliales bacterium
ATATAAAAACTTCATACACTTTACTTCATGCCAACTCATTGGTATTCTTTTCCAGAAAGCAAATATGTTTTGCAAGCATACGAGAACTATGTATACAAATTTTATTAAAATATTCACAATATGCACTATCATCAACCAATCACTTATTGCTATGAACAATCAGAACTCATTAACACCATCAGCTTCTGATTTCAGTAAAATGACTGCTCTTGAACGATGGCATTTTGTAAAGCAACAAGCGGTCCAACGATTACAAACAAAAGCTTACTCATCGCTTGCTCCAACGACACCATCATCCGGTTTTGAATCATCGTCCAATCATCACGGTAAATCCTATAGCGATCATGCTAAGGTATCAACCGACTTAATAAAATGCAGCGATAATAAAAAGTAAGACGTTAGAAGAGCTCTCTGTGTCTCAATAAGCCTTCTCAAGATTTTTTTAAATTTGTACACTTTACTTCATGCCAACTCACTGATATCCTTTCCTAAATTCACAGTTTTGAACAATATAAGAGAAATATGTATAAATACTTTATTAAAATATTTACAATATGCACTATCATCAATCAGTCACTCGTTGCAGCAGATAGAGGCCTCAGTTTGAGTAATAAAACTGAGCAAGAGCAACGACAAGAAAAATCGCTTATTGAAGAAATAGATAATAAGTTAACCATTGTAAAGATACTGTTGCAAGATATTGATGAGCAAAAGTTATGGCGAAAGTGCACAGATTCATATCCGTATCTCCTAACAGTGGCTGAGCCTGCGTCACCAAAGAGACGTTCCCATGACCAAGGAAACGTAAATCAAAATGGGTCCCTTGCATCAATTAAAAATATAACTACTTGCGAGAACAAAACTAAAAAAATATTTCCACCCTCCATCCAAATACACATGAACAGCGTCAATGCGCTCGCAGCAGTTTCTGATGGTAGACTGATCTCGGGTTCTGGTGATAAAACGGTTAAAATATCAGACTTTACAAAACCAGAAAATAGTATTACAAAACAGGTAGGAGAGCATGAAATCGTTACTTCATTAGCAATACTACCCAATGCTAGAGTAGCTTCTGGCTATTTCAACACATCCACTAAAATATGGAATTATGAAAAATGCACAGAAGATACAAAATGGGAAAAGCATAGACAGCAAATGCCGGACTCTCGTCGGGCTTACTCATTAGCAGCGTGGGATCGCCTACTGTTTTCCGGAAATTTCGATGGATCCATTACAAAGCAAGATGTAGAGCATCACAGTAAGGAAATAATGGGAAAGAATGATTTGTATCTTACATATGCCAATGCTGCAATAAAAGCATTAATTCTATTACAAAATCACTCTCTAGCTTCCGCTTGTAATAATATTATTACAATATGGGACGCACGATCTAAAAATTACCAGAAACAACTAAACGAGAATGCCGACGTTTTTTCATTAGCAGAAGTTAACGATAATACACTTGCTTCTGGTTGTGCTGATGGAACTATTAAATTATGGGATCTCAGGCATTTTACAAGTTCGAGAGCAAGACTCCATGCGCATACGGGTCAAGTTCTTTCACTAGCAAGGCTACATAATGGCATGCTGGCTTCTGGCTCTTCTGACCATACCGTTAGATTGTGGAACCCCACATCAGAAATGATTATTACCTCATTAATAAGCCATTCGAATAAGGTTACCAACCTAACATCAATAAACAACGATGGTATCTTGGCTTCTGGTTCAGTTGATAGAACTATTAGACTGTGGCCAATAGATGAAATTCTTAAAAATTTTCCAGAATCAATGAAATCATGATTATAATTTTACCTTTTATGTAGTACGTTAAAAAGCATATACTCAAAACTTGAAGGCTTTATATTTATATCGGCTTAAACGATCGTCTACGCAAAAAGGAAGCGTCATGAAGAAAAATATATATAAGATCCTCTCTTTTTCTATAGTAACTTTTTCGACGAATAGTTTTTGTACCTTCGAATCGATACGATCCGAAAGTACCGAATGTCACACCTGGTCAGGCAATACATTTAAACCAGCAACAATTTTTTATCCCAATTCCATTGAAGATGTGCAAGAGATAATTCGCAACGCGATCAAAACTGATAAAAAAATACGCTTTTTTGGTTCACGCCACTCGCTTAATGATCTGATTGCAACAAATGGATATGCCGTCAACACAGATAGCTTTAATAAAATATTAGAAATTAATCAGAAAATGGGTACCGTGCGCGTAGAATGCGGCATCAAGCTAAAACAGCTCTTTAAGGAACTTGCTAAAAACAATTTAGCATTACTCAATCAAGGCTTTATTAAAGAGCAATCAATTGCTGGCGCACTGGCCACGGGTACGCATGGAAGCGGTAAAACAGGTACGTTATCTGATTTTATTGTAAGCGTTGAGCTACTAGATGGCCTTGGTAAGTATCATGTTATTTCAGCTGATTCCAATCCTCAATGGTTACAAGCCGCTCGGCTACACCTTGGTACGCTTGGGTTCGTATACGCCGTCACACTTCAATGCGTTCCGCTCTTTGTATTAAGCCATGCTCGTAAGGCGCACACCTGGCACGATATTTTTGAAAATCTCGAACAATATTATTTAAAGAATGATTATTTCATGCTGATGGCTCATCCTATTTCAGACAACGTTTTAGCATTTACGTGGAACGTATCTCAAGAAAAACCAACGAACAATTTTTTTATTAATCTGACTCAAAAATTACTTATGAATGAAATTACTAACTATTTAGGCATTAAATTTATACACTGGCAACCAGGGCTTACCAATGACTTTATTGATCATTTTTTTAAAGCGATGGAACAGACTGAATATCGCGAATACAGCTACAAAACATTATCACCGATTAAAGATCCACTCGAAGAAACTGATTATATTGAAGAAGAAATTGCAATACCAATGCAATACTTTAGATCCGCAATAGAAGATATTGTTGCATTATACAATAAGTATAAGAAGCACAATTTTGAACTCGTAGGTTTTATGACGTGCCGTTTTGTAAAAGGCTCACGTAAAGCATTATTAAGCCCTGCGTATGATCAAGATAGCGTATACATTAGTCTGGTTACGTTGAGCATTTTTGATCAGTACCAACAGTTTTACGCTGAATTTGAAAAATTAATGAGTAAGTATCAGCATGCGCGTCCCCATTGGGGAAAATTTAACCAATTAACCCAGACAACGGTGGCTGCTTTATATCAAAATAATCTTACTCAATTTAATGCCATACGCGCTATTCTTGATCCCTACAAACTATTTACGAATAACTATGTGGAGCAACGATTGGGATAACATTATTTTAACATATCTGTTGCCAGTTGCGGGATAATTTCTTGAATATCACCTTTGACGAGAAAATCATCTTTTGATAAATAGGTCGGCATATTTAAATCGATAGCAACAATAATGCCGTTGGGATTATGTTTTTTATACCAGGCAAGAAACCCACAATCATCATGCCTCAGTCCTACCGTCACAACAATATCAACGTCTTTAAGATCATCCGTTTTTGCCGAACGCAACTGCACATCATGCGTGTGCAATGGAACGCTACCTGCTTTGTGCTGTAAAAGATCAACGTTTTCAGTAATGATAGCACAGCCCTTTGTCTGAGCAATAGTATGCAATGCTGCATGGGCTGCTGTTGGCAACGCTTGCATTGCTTGCTTGCAAAATATTGAAAAAGATTCAGCTATTGAACGTGGATTTAACATTAATTCTTTGAAAAATAGTTTTGGAGATTCCATATGCAATGATTTTTCCAATTCTCGCATCGTAGGCACTTGGCTTGCTGCCGAGATACCAGCACCGGTATAAAATAGATATTTTTTATTGGATAATAATCGACGTAATTCTTGATAAGAAATAATCGTAGCGTTGTTCGTATTAAATTGTATCGGTCTTTGAAAGTAATAATTAAAACTTGAGCGATAATATTCAATGATCTCCTTTAGGTATGATCTATAATTAAAGTTGCACGATCGGACTGGTATACCCAATAATAATAACGCACAACCCGCTTTTTGCTGTTCATAATTGCAATTAAATGAACAAACTTCAAAATTACTAATTCTACCAAAGGCCCAGTTAAAGCTTGCTCGCCACTGGTGTTGGAGTTCTTCAACCTGATTTAGCGTAATTGGTGTTGGCTTTTCTAATAATATATTTGCACATACTGAACTGATAGTTATAAAACAGAAGGAAGCTGTAATTATGATACTTTTCACAATAACTTTCTCGCTTTTAAATCAAATTATAAAGTCAAACTCTTAGATCGTGGTCGGGATGATCGGAATTCAATTGCGTTTTCGTTATGATCTGGAATTCCTAACTGATTTGTTTGCTCAAAATTCTGTGCAAAACACTGCAATGCATCTACCGTTTTATCTTGATTTTGCGCGATCATATCAAATTGCTGTGTTACACCAGCTCGAAACTCTTCGATTTGATTTGCTTGTTCAAAACAAACATGATCAAATCGAGTGTCAATTGCTTGGCCTGTTTTCATTAATTCTTTTAGTTTAGTCTTTATATTAAAATCCAGTTCCTGTAATTTTTCTCGTAATCTTTTAAATTTTTGATCTATATTTTCTGAATTTTCTTGTACTTGAAGAGAAACCTCATTCAATGTTAACGCCATTTGATTATGAGCTCCTTCAATCTGCGCTAACATTTGCCCATGAAATGCGTTATTTTCTATTTTTGAATCTTGCATCTGCTGTAAAAGCATTTGTTGATTTTTCAGTTGAGCTTCATGTAGCTTCCTTATCTGCTCATGTCGATATGTAGCTGTTTCGGCTTCAACTGTTTGGGCAGCTGTTATTGATCCTAGTTTTTGATTCAGGGTTTCGTAATAACTTTTAAAAAGTGCAATTTGCTCATTTTGATTATCTATCAATTTATTTTGTTTATATAATTCCCATGTTGAATATATACCCACGCCTAATCCTAAAGCCCCTAATAATAACGGTGCATTGCTTACTTGTCTCGCATTAAGACTTTGTGAACAGGCACCGCTTACTGGCGTTACTATATTATTGACTTGCTCGGTAAGCTTACTAACCTTATTGCCAAGAGCAGTCACCGTAGCCCAAATTATACTGAGATCGAAAATGGACATTGCATTGGCATTAACAAAAAAAGAAATACAGAAAGTCAATGTTAATAATTTTTTCACATGAAACCTAATGTTATAAATATATCTATTAAATTTCATCTGATTATATCAAAAAAGAATAAAAGAACTATTACATTAAATTTTTTAAGATAAACTTGTTTCTCCATCACATAACAACACAGCGTGTAATAGCATTGTGTGCATTTTGCATAGTAGTAATAGTAGTCAATAATGAATCAAATGTAGTATCAATTTTTGTATATTCTTCCATATCTTCGTCAAAAAAATCTATTAGTTGTCTAAAGGAAATATTATACCGTTTTAACTCTTCCATTTCTTTGCATTGATATTCATGCACGATCATAGTATCAACGGTCGTATTGACTGC
>JANWKD010000047.1 GCA_025451595.1 Candidatus Babeliales bacterium
CTTATTAGTCGACCCCAAAACAGAAACCGTTTTAAAAAAATGGGGCGCAGAATTATACAACATGAAACCAGAAGAGTTTATTGCACAATTGCGTGACTATATTACTACAAAGTAAGCGCATGGAGCGCTTACTTTGTTTTATCCTCGATGATGGAGTCCTTTTTTTTGTTCATCAACGAGTTCCTTCTTTTTATTGGTGATATTTAAATGCATTTTATCAATTACGTTGCGTATTGCTAAATACATATCTGGCTCGACCGAATCGGCAAATAATTCATAGCGTGGCGTCTTTACTAAAATTTCTGCGCGATGATGATGATGCGTTCGTTGCGGCGTTAGAACTAATTCTAAATACGTTGCCTCTCCTTCATGCTCAAGCAGTTTTTCAATAGGAGCAAGTAACTCGTTTGAAAATTGTTCAATATTCTCTGAGCTCTTAATATCACGAAGCGTAATTCGTTTATACATAACTATCTCCTTTTTAAATACAAGAATACTATTCAAGAATACCAAATTACGGATAGATAACGTAATAATCTGTATCATTTCATTTTTTTTATTCTTGCTTTTGACAAAAAACATATTCTATAGTGATTCCATAGTAAAAATGCTTTTATAAGGGAGAATTTTCTTATGATGTCGATGATTTACAGTAGTTTGGCAATGCTGATAGGAGCAGTAATAGGATATGCTTTCGTATATCTTATTGCCCGTGCAATGCGTTACCCAGCTGAAGAACTGAATCATTTTTTGATAATAAGCTGTCTTACCGTTGTGATATTTTATGCATACTACTTTACCAAATCAATGCTGGGTTTATCACCAATGCATCAAGAATCAATAACGAACGTTGATAAGGATA
The DNA here is from genome assembly GCA_025451595.1 of Candidatus Babeliales bacterium. GTDB lineage: Bacteria > Babelota > Babeliae > Babelales > JANWKD01 > JANWKD01. Next base: position 863 of record JANWKD010000047.1, read on the forward strand.
TGTTGAAACTCATTATTGATTCAACTATTATCTATTTTACTACAGGCTTATTATGGGAATTGTATATAACAAAAAAATAATGTTTATTGGCCCTTGCGAACAATAAATTTAATAGGTACTCCTTTAAGGTCATAATGAGAGCGCAACGCGTTTTCAAAAAATTTAATCTGACTTTCACCAAACCATGCCGGTTCATTGACAAATAGTACCAACGTTATTGGCGCTTTCTTTATTTGTTGTACGCGGTACAAATATAACATGAATGTTTTATGATATAAAGGGGTTTTGCGCAATGCGCGCTTTAACACCGTGTTCATTTCTTCTTGCGGCAATGTTTGGTTATAGCGCCCCCACACCGTCTTTACTAACGGTAAAATTTTACCTACATTTTTTCCTGTCTGACACGAAATGGTCAACATAGGAATTTTTTTCAAAAAATGATGGTACAACTCAAAACCACGCTCTAATTCTTGTTGTTTTTCATCATTCATGAGATCGGCTTTATTAATCAAAAGAATTAACGCTTTATATTGCTCAAAAGCATAAAATGCTAACTTAAGTTCTTGATCACTCAATTGCGCTTGTGAACCATCAACCATTAAGAGTACCACATCCGCCTGTTCAACAGCACGAAATGAGGTCTTGACCATCATTGCTTCAAGCGGCTCTTTGATACTTCGTCTTCTTCGTACCCCAGGCGTGTCAGTCAATTGAATAGTCTCTTTATAAAATTGAATAGATTCACTAATTGCTTCTCGCGTAGTACCCGGTTGATCAGCAACCAGCGAACGCTCGCGCTCTAGCAATAAATTCATTAATGAAGATTTGCCAACATTTGGTTTACCCAGCAATACCATTTTATACAGGATCGGCGACTCTTTATGCGAAATTGTCTTCGAACTTACGCAATCAACAATAGCATCAAGTAGTTCTCCTATTCCTTTTGCATGGCTTGCTGAAATCCCGATTGTTTGCTTAAACCCAAGGGCGTAAAATTCCGCGATCTGGTCTTGCAACTGTTGATTATCAATCTTATTGACCGTTAAAATAACATCTTTATTCAATTTTCGAATTAAATCGGCAATTTCTCGATCATCGGGCGTTATCCCCACAGCACCGTCGCATACAAAAATTATTAAATCTGCTTGAGTCAAGAGCGAAATTCCCAATTGACGAACTTGTTCTGCGATAGGATCTGTCATTTTTCGAAAGCTAATACCGCCACTATCGATCAACTCAAAGCTAATTCCTTTCCATGCAACCACATCAGAAATAAAATCACGGGTTACACCAGCATAATCAAGCGTGATGCTTTTTACATCAACTGAAAGCCGATTGAATAACGTAGACTTTCCTACATTCATACGACCAACAATCACTACTTTAGCTAACGAACTCATGGTTATCCTCTTTATATTCGGTAATTATGCCAGGAAATTTATGTAATAACATATGCGCTATCGGCCATTCGTGCGCTGCCCCAAGGGTAAGCGTCTTTTCTTTAGGAACTATTAATTTTTTTTGATACATGGGCTTTGGTATAAATTTGTTTTTAGAAACAGCTGCCGGTAATGAGTTATGGGAACTTTGCACCATTTGATCGGGAATTTTTTTTTTCTCAGGTAACGTCGATGTAATAGTTTTCTTTTTATCAATAATTACCGCCGGCGTCGATATTTCAACGAATGCAAAATCTATCATAGCTTCTTGCCCAAAATATTTTTTCAATAAGGGAAGCCATGCTGATTGATTAGTCTCTAACCAATCTTTAAAAAAGACATACTCAGTAGAAAATTTTAACGTGATTTTATGAGAAGAAACATGGTGTTCAAAACGCGCATTTTTAAATATAGAACTTAATAGAGCATCTTTGAGCGCATCGATTGATTCTATAAACATATTCCATTCAACACCATTTTCAACGTGTTTACTAACCTCTTGCTCGTCATATACTGACTCTGCCATTGGAGGTATATCTTCAATTGAAGCATTTGTCTGATGCATTGAAAGAGGTGAACTATTATTTTCATTGCTATCAGGAATCTTGCATGCACAAATCACTATTAATTCAAATAATCGTACCGGATCAGTTGTTTTATGAAAAACAAGCTCGTAATCAAAAAATAGACGTAAAATATTCATTACTCGCGTAATGGGATACGTAGAAACAATTTTTTTTAACTGATCATGGTATTCAATAAAATCATGATCAACATCATAATAGACGCGTATAACCGCACGAACAAGATTGATGAGCAAATTCCATATTAAAACCACTTGATCAGGTGAATTACCATGTTGCTGTATAATTGCAATCAACTCACTCGTTGACCCTTTTAACATGCAATTCAAAATAGATATGATAACCTCATCAGCGACATGCCCTAAAACTTCATTAACGCCAGTCCGATTGACGCTTTGATATGCAAATCGCACCTGCTCAAGGAGATTAATTGCATCTCGTACTGAACCGTCTGTTTCTTTAATAATCAATGATAGCGCAGATTGCTCATATTCAATGCCTTCTGTACGGCAAATTTGTTCGAGGTGATTTCGTAATGAAATGGTATTTACTCGTTTAAAAAAAAGCTGAAAGCTACGAGAGCGTACTGTTTCAATAACTTTATGAACATCGGTGGTTGCCAAGATAAAAAGTACCGAAAGCGGTGGTTCTTCTAAAATTTTCAAAAATGCGTTAAATGCTGCTTTACTGAGCATATGTGCTTCATCAATCAGATAAATTTTTTTTCTGCCCAAAATTGGCATAAATGAGGCTGATTCAATAATAGAACGAACATTATCAACGCCCGTGTGAGAAGCTGCATCAATTTCAATAAAATCAGGATGATTATTTAAAGCCATCGCCTGGCAAGAATCACACATCTGACATGGTAAATTATATTCTTTTGGTTGCTGTTGAAATTGAATGAGCTGTTCGCAATTTATAGCCGCCGCAAATACACGTGCGGTCGTTGTTTTACCACATCCCCGTTGTCCAGAAAAAAGATATACGGGAAAGAAATGATTCAAGTAAAGACTATTTTTTAACATGCGCACGGAAAGATCTTGACCTATAATTTGATCAAAATTTTTAGATCGCCATTTTCTTGCAAGATTGAGCTGTACAGTACTCATTAGAAATTTCCTGATGGTATACTAAATGCATTAATTAATGAACCCCGCACACGGCTTAAAAGCCAGCGTTTTCTGGGGCTGTGAAATAAAGCGCCGTCTACTAATTTTTTATCACGCTAAGTACTTATCACGAACTCCAATTTTTATATCATTTGCCAACCATGAAACGATCATCGACTTAAAAGCAAAAATTGTTCCGGCCAAACAAAACAAAAGTGGGGAAGTCAATACAAGAAGTAACGTGCTCCTGCTGCTTCCTTTCGGACCTGACAGATTAAGCAATTCTTCCTTATTGCTTCCCCAAGTTTTTTGATGGTGGAGAGAGAGGGATTCGAACCCTCGATGCCCTTTTCAGGACATACACGATTTCCAATCGTGCTCTTTCGACCACTCAGACACCTCTCCAGAATTAAACATTATTTTCTTTTGGTATCTGATTTACGTCCCCCGTCAGAACGCTTAGTACCTTCTTTTAATTTTTTTGCCTTATTTTGAAGCTTTTCACCTTCTTCAGCTTCTTCAACAGTATCTTCTAAAATCAGTTCAGAAATTTCTTCAGTTGCAGCAACATCTTTTGGTTTTTCAACTGCTTTCTTTTTGCCTTCTTGAATTGCCAAACCGAGATACTCAAGAATTATCTTAATTGAACGTGGCGCATCATCATTTGCAGGAATTACATAATTTACCAAAGAAGGATCACAATTAGTATCAACAACCGCAACAACGGGAATTCCCATAGTTGCCGCTTCTTTTAATGCTGCTTGCTCTTTTCTAATATCAACAATTACGATTGCGCCAACTGGCCAAATAAAGTCGCGAATACCGCCCACGTTTTCTTTTAAACGATTTACCATTTTTTGAAATTGCATAAGCTCTTTTTTAGTATAATGCGACTGATCAGCCTTGGATAACACGTCTTCATAATGCAATAATTTCGTAATCGATTTTTTTACTTGAGAATAGTTCGTCAAAGTTCCACCAATCCAACGGTGAGCAACATATGAACATTCAAGAGAAATTGCTAACGATTTTACAATATTTTGCGCTGCCTTTTTGGTACCAACAAACAAAATAGACTTGCCTTGAATCGTCATATCTTCGAGAAACTTTGCTGCTTTTTCTAGTTGATGTGCTGTTTTTGAGACATCAATCAAATGAACATTATTACGTTGTCCCCAAATGTATGGCTGCATTTTTGGGCACCAACGAGAAGTATCGTGCCCAAAATGGACTGATGCTTCAATTAATTTACGGAAATCTATCATAAAAAACCTTTCCTTGGGTTATACCTATTATTTTCCGGCTTGATTGCTCAAGTAGCCACCCAGGTGGAAAATAAGTTTATACATAAAAACATTTTAAATATTAACAAAATCATCAAATTTTGCAATGAAAAACAACATCAAATAGTTAGTTTCACTTCATTGAACGGTATAATTATATCTTTATTCTTCATTTTGGTTCATCATACCCTTCAAGACCAATAACTTCATTACGAGCTATTGCTTGATTAAATCGATTACCCAATAAGTAGGCTGTTAGCGTCCATACAATAACAATAATAGCAAAAAATATCGTATGAATCGGGAAAAATATGGTAGAACCTAATAGTTCCGAAAAGGCGTTAAAGCTCGACCCGAACCCCTTGGCAAATTTTCCTCCAAACGCGTCTACCCACGATTTAGATTTAAATTTCATATCTTTTATAGTTGGAATGTAGAGACTTTCCCTGACCGGTTGAGCAAATGCATAGTTAATTGATCTTAATAGTATCAATACCACAATGAGCGTATTGGGGGTATAATTTGCTAGGAATAAAAATAACAAAAGACCGGTAGAAATGGGAATCAGCAATAAGCAAATGCGTTCGCCAAGCCTATTTAATAATGCTCGAGTTCCAATAAATGAAATAAAAAAACCGACTAAATGCTGCAAGAATGCAACTTTAAATAAAAAATAGCTCATATCAGAAATTACGGGCGAGAGTGAACGAGCAAGGCCAAGTCGCTGATAGCTCAATACGGTTTGTACGGTTTCATAAAAAACGAGCATACCAAAAATACCCAGCACGTACGGCCATCGAATTAACATAATCAAACCAGAAAGAATATTCGTTGATTTTGATTCTTTGCGTTTCTCTTTTTCAACCTGATACACCGCTTCGTATCCATGCAAATAACGTCCTGGTACCTTTTTAATTAAAAGGTAAATGACCATAGGAATGCATAATACAAACAATGAGAACATGCCTAATAGTATCTGATGACTCAGTACATCGGTACATAATCGACAACCCAGGGAATTTTTATATCCCAAAATTATCATCGCAAATCCGGCGGTTAGCATTCCTCCAATTTTTGACCCCGACACAAGTAACGCATAATTATTTTTTGCTTCTTCAGGACTATAAATTGAATTTGAAAATGCCCAAAAAACACTTACCACAAAAGGCGAAAAACCCTCGATAAAAAAATAGAAAAACCATCCAAAGAAGCGGTGAGGACTCGCATCTGTATTTGTAATACCAATAGTAGGATGACCGACTAAATAAATACATAGAAACCCAATGATACCATATAAAATACTGTAAAAGCATAATAATTGATATCGACGCATTTTATCTACTAAAAATGAATAAAATAAGATTGCAGGAATTAAAATAAACATAACTGCAATACGAGCCCACGGAACATATTCCTTACCAACAACACTTACAAAAATAGAATCTTTTAGTTCCTTTACTAGCGTATAAGCACCAATGACGAGAAAAAAAGCGGCTGTTAACAAAGCCAACTTTAAACGTTCTTGTTTATCAACGTTAATTAACGAATTAACAAATTCCTTGAGCTTGTTACCCATATTGTTCCTAAACTCAGCCACAATTATTACGAGTATTTATATAAAATTAATGCCTTCTTAATGAAAAATAAGAAGGCATTAATAATTTCGATTATCAACAAATTAGCAATTAAACAATAACACGCTTTTGGTCAACTGCTTTTTTATACGTTCTTCCAAGACCAAGCGCAATAAAGAACCAAATGCCTACAATTCCCAATGACGTAAATGTACAAAGAGAAATAAAGAAGCTTAACCCTTCAATAGCTCCATATTGGCCAATAAACCATTTTCTCCAACCGTTAACGGCAGATCCCAGCGCTTTAGAACCACGCGATCCGTACATTTCAATAAATGCTTGTGATTTATATTTCGCTTCTTTCGATGTAGGAATATACAGCTGCTTCATTGACGGTTGGTTCAATGCGTAGTTAACTGCTTTAGAAAGAACCATGATCCAGAACAAAATACCAAGAACTGGGTACCACCAGAATGTTAAAACCGCAATCCCAATTAATGGCGGTAAACACATTAACGACACGCCTAATCCAAGAACTCGTTGAATCTTGTTAATACCAAGAATAATGCTGAATAGCGAAATGATTCCAACCCACATGCCATAAGAAGCTAAATAGAGGGTAGAAGCGTGCGCAGACGGATATGCAGCATTCACAAATGTTTTAAAATTATAGTCAAGAATGGTTACAATGACTTCGTAAGCGGTAATAATGGCAAATATTCCCAATAAGTAACCAGAAGAGAATAATAGCTTTAATCCTTCCAAGAAACCTGGCTCTTCTTCTTTATGGCTAACTTCTTTAGTTGCTTGAAAGCCAATTAATTGTTCTTTTGGCGTTACGGCCATAAAATAGCGGACTAACGCAATGATGCTAAAAATAAGGATGGCAGCAAAAACAATCATGCCCGCCAAAACGGTAGCACTTTGTTGCGCAGCTTCTTTGGGAATTTCACCTTCTGGCCCAATTTCAAATGAAGTAAATCTACCGACTAAGAATTGTAAAAACCAGGGACCAAAAATATTACCAAGCTGACCGCCAAGCGCTACAACAGGAAAACCACGTGATGCTGATTCAGGCGTTGTTGTGTCAGCAGCAAATGCCCAGAAAAGAGCTACAATTAATGATCCAAAGCTCTCAACATAGACGTACCACGCCCAGCCCCACCAGCGCGTTGGGCTTACTATTGCGTTAGCCAATCCCCAGGTAGGAGAATATGCTAAAAATGCAAAAATTATTGCCAAAACTCCGTAAATAGCGCACAATGCGTAAAAAAGCTTTTGACGTGGAAATAAATCAACGAGCTTATTGTAAATGAGCACCAAAGGAAAAACGATTAAGAGCGAAAGCCATTTTGCATAAGGAATATAGTTACTACCAACAACGCTCATAAAGATTGAATCCTTGAGCGGCCGCAACATCCAATACGTACCTATTATGAATCCAAAGATTAACGAGAGAAGCCCAAACTTTTTAAGCTCTTCCTTTTGAAAGTTACCCCACCATGATCTTGCAATCTGAGACAGCATATTTTCCTCATTATAGATTTGTTAAATAAAATATATTTTTAAATGTATCAAAAGATTAATCATTTGTAAAAAAAATCAACTAATTCAACATTAGTAATAATCGATTTATATAATAGCATTACGGTCAGAAACTATATCATAAATACCCCTTCTTAATATTTTTTTAAAAACCCGCTGTTAATATTGATGCTTTTCTTGAGATTAACCTTAATTACAATATTGCTAAAACGGTATTTACTCATCTTAATTCTCCAAAAATATACGAACAATAAAAACATTTTGCAATATCATTCCTTAAAAGTTGAATTATCTTTCTATAATTACAAGAATAGCAATTTCTAAATTTTCCCCCTAAAAATATTCATTTTGAATATTACAGACTCAAAGCTATCTCTATGAGCAAATATGAACGCCAAGCGCTCTACTTTCAATTCCTCTCCAGGCTTAAAAACGAAAATTTCAGGTAACGCAGAATGAAGGTAGCATGCAAATGATTTACTAAATAACCTTTTTTTGATAAAATTTAATCAATGAACAATTTATGATCAATATTTTTGCAAAATCAATCAAAATAATTCAAATTTACTATTTGGAAATATTATGGCCTATGAAGAAATAAATAAAACACAGGGAGAAGAGCTCAAAAATAAAGAAATTTTTTTGCCACTTTTACCATTAAAAAATGTAATTATTTTACCAAAAACAATTTTACCCATTATTGTTGGGCGAGCATCATCCATTCAAGCAGTGGAACATGCGTTGCAATATGATAAAATAATTTTTATCAGCACTCAGCAGGATCATACTATAGAAAATCCTTCCGAAAAAGATGTTTTTCAAATAGGAACACGCGCATCTATTTTGCAAGTAATGCGTATGCCAAATGGCGCATTAAAGATTTTAGTAGAAGGAACGTGCCGCGCTAAAATTAACTACGCTATGCCAATGGACAAGTTTACAGGGGTGTATGTCGAAGATTTACCAACTACTGGTCTTGAAAAAAGTATCGAGGTTGAAGCATTATGGAGACACCTGAAAGAATTATATGAGTCATATATAAAACTGAATGATAAAGTCCCCGCAGATCTTATGTCTTTAGCAAAAAACAGTGAAGATATGGATACTATTGCTGACACGCTGGCGGTTCATATTAATTTATCATTTAATGATCGACAAGAAATCCTGGAAACGGTTAATTTAAAAGAGCGACTGACTAAGCTCAATGAAAAGCTATTGGCCGAAATAGAAATTATTCAAACCGAACAGCGCATTCGTGGCCGCATTCAGAGCCAGGTTGAAAAAAGCCAGCGAGAATACTATTTGACTGAACAGATAAAAGCTATTCACAAAGAACTCGGTCGCGATGATTATACTGCTGAGATAAATCAGATTAGAGCGAAAATTAAAACATTAGGTTTAACGCCAGAAGCACATGAAAAAGTAGAAAAGGAATTACGTCGCTTAGAACAAATGCCGCCCTTATCATCTGAAGCAGTGGTGAGCAGAAATTATATAGACTGGATTATATCGTTACCTTGGAAAAAACAAAGTAAGGATACTATCAGTTTAGCTCAAGCAGAAAAAATATTAAGCCAACATCATGCCGGTTTGATAAAGCCAAAAGAACGCATTATCGAATTTATTGCCGCAAAAAAATTTGCAAAAACAATTGAGCGATCGCCTATTATCTGTTTGGTGGGACCTCCGGGCGTAGGTAAAACTTCTCTTGCACAATCGATTGCACAAAGTTTAGGTCGAGAATTTGTGCGAATCTCATTAGGTGGCATCAAAGACGAAGCGGAAATTCGCGGTCATCGTCGTACGTATATCGGTGCGCTGCCAGGTAAATTAATTCAAGCTATGCGCAAAGCAAAAACGATGAATCCCGTTATTTTACTGGATGAAATTGACAAAATGGCGCGAGACATACATGGCGACCCAGCGTCTGCGCTTCTTGAAGTTTTAGATCCAGAACAAAACAGATCTTTTGTCGATCATTTTTTAGATATCGAATATGATCTTTCTAAAGTAATGTTTATTGCAACTGCCAATATGATGGAAGGAATACCATATCCATTATTTGACCGTATGGAAATAATCACGCTTACGGGATACACCGAAGAAGAAAAATTGGAAATTGCAAAAAATTTCCTCATTCCCAAGGGATTAAAAGAATACCAATTAAAATCTCAAGAATTTCAAATTGGTGATGAAGAGATCCGCAAAATCATTACGCAATATACAAAAGAAGCCGGTGTTCGGCAATTAGAGCGCATGATTACCAAACTTATGCGCAAAGCGATTCAATTGCTCTTAAAAGATAAAAAGATCACCAGTTTGAAAATAATCGATGAGTTGCTCAAAGATTGGCTTGGTAATCCCAAATTTAAAAAAACAACACTCGATCTCAAAAAAGAACGCATTGGTCTTGCGACAGGTCTTGCCTGGACAGAGTTTGGTGGCGACGTGCTTGAAATCGAAGTTGCCGTGTTGCCAGGCAAAGGTGGCCTTACCTTAACAGGTCAGCTTGGCGAGGTAATGCAAGAATCAGCGCATGCTGCTCTCAGTTATATTCGGTCCAGAGCGCCTGAGCTTGGTCTTAAAAATTCATTTTACTCGGCAAAAGATATTCACGTACATATCCCCGAAGGAGCAACCCCTAAAGATGGTCCTTCAGCCGGCATTACTATGTGCACTGCCCTCGTTTCTGCGTTGACTAAAAATCCCACCGTGCCACATGCGGCAATGACTGGTGAAATTACCCTACGCGGCCGAATTCTTGCTATTGGTGGATTAAAAGAGAAGCTATTAGCGGCCAAACAACATGATATTTCACGTGTTTTTGTACCCAAAGAAAACGTTGACGATTATCTTGAAATAAAAAAAGAAATACCCTCAGATCTTGAAATAATTTTTGTAGAACATATGGACGAAGTTCTTACTAAAGCGCTGGTTAAAAACCCATTCGAAAAAAACAGCAAACAGGCTCCGGACGAAGAGACAACAAAAAAAACTAAAAAAGCGCGATCCAAAAAAGCTTGATAATTTTTTATCCCTGTTGTAAAAAACAGGGATAATTATTTTTTCTTCTCTTTTACCACATTAAGCATTGCATCAACCGTTTGAGCAATAGTCAAACAGGTATTATCGATAACGGTCGCATCAGTTGGTTTTATTAATGGCGCGAGCTTTCTCTTGGTATCTCGCTCATCTCTTTCTTGGACAACCTGGATAGCTTGTTGCAATGAAACGTCTTGTCCCTTTTGTTTTTGATCCTGTTGCCATCGTCGTGCACGTTGACTACTATCTGCTATTAAGAAAAATTTAATGGGAGCGTCAGGAAAGATGACTGATCCACAATCTCTTCCTTCAATTATCACATTATGATTACGAGCCAACTCGCGCTCGTAGTGCATTAAAAAATTACGCGCTATTTGGCTGGTACCCAACACAGAAGCTGCTTTGTCGATCATAGGACTTTTAAGAAATTGCGTAATATCCTCTTGTTGATAGGTAATTTGAACCAATCCTTCTGGTAAATAGTGATACGTAAGATCGTCTACGCGTATCGCATTATTAAAATCATGGGAAGAAAGCTCAGATAGCTGTTCTATAATAAAGGATTTTTTATATAATAAAATATAAGCAATCGCTCTAAAAAGCATGCCCGTATTGATATAATAATATCCCAATTGCTGCGCAAGTAAGCGGGAAGCCGTTGATTTACCGCTTGCGCTTGGTCCGTCTATGGTAATAATCATATATTAATTCTCTATAGTAAAGTATACGTCTAGCCCAACTAATTCAATGGATGTTTTTCCATTCCAATAATTTTCCGAGACTTGTGCCGTTATACACAATGACTGTTGTCCTAATTGCAAAAACTTATCATATAGTTCAGGACGATTAAAAAATACGACTGGTTTGATAATGCCATCGGCAAAAACAAAACATTTTACATGCGCTTCTTTCATAAGCTGAGGGGATTGCACTAAGCTCACATTTTGCAAAATAAAAATAGGCGCTGGATTTTCATGTCCAAATGGCTC
>JANWKD010000048.1 GCA_025451595.1 Candidatus Babeliales bacterium
CAACTTTTATTATTTGGTGCGCTGAGTGCGGTTGCATTAAAGGGATATGTGCATTATGCACAATCAAAAAATTCACCAATTAAACCAGGGCTTGATCCAAATAATATTGTTATTGTGCTCGATCTTCATAAGGTGATTGTTGACTTGAATTATTCAGAAATAATAAAAACAATATATCAAAAGCCACGCTGCTTATTGCCAATTCTGCTCATAGCAAAGCCTTCATTTGTAAAAGATTTATATAATCTTATTAAGACAAGTACCGTTGCTGAGCAATATCTGCAAGTGCTATCCAAAAAACATGCGCTGATTGAAGAACATATAGATACGTATATTGCATTATCCAATGCTCAAAAACCGATCAATTCTACGTGTAAAATCATTCATAAATTAAAACTAAGAAATCATCGACTATTTCTTTTTTCTAATATTGGGCATACAACGTACCAACAGCTTAAATTAAAGCAACCAACTCTTTTTGAACATTTTGAAGGAGAACAGGTCGCAAGTCATGAAGATAACTGGATCCAAAAACCGTATCAAAATTCATTCGAAGCTTTTTTACAGAAATTTAATTTAGCACCAGATCAAATGCTTTTCATCGATGATAATAAGAAAAATATCAATACCGCTCAAGAGCTTGGCATTCACACCATTCATTATAGATCAGGAAAGCAGCTGAAGACCGAATTGAAGACGTTGCAGCTATTGTAAAAAAAGAGCAGCAATTTTTTGCCGCTCTTTAGAAAATATAAATAGAACGTAGAATTACGAGTTATTTTTGCATTTGGTTACAAATCTTTTGGAGGTGAATTAGTTCAAATATTTTATTATTGATTTTCTCTTTAACAGTTTTTTCAGCATTATCACGCATATCTTGACAAAATTTATTATTTGCTTGACTTTTCTCAACATTGTTCATTTCTTTAATTAACTCAGCTCTTGATTCTTCGGAAGACTCAGCGGGAAGTAATCTTAATAACTTTTCTTTACTAATTAGACCTTTTGAATCTCTTAGACCTTCTTCCCATGTTGAACGATTAAAATAAGATCTAAGGCAGTAATATCCAAGCTCTTCTTCCATTATTGATGGCTCTGTCTTGAATGATTCTGTTAATTCATCAATTGCTTTATCAATATTTTCATTAGTGTATTTAATCTGCAAATATTGTTCCCTTATTTTGTTCGCTTGTTTATTGATATATTTGGGATCTTCTAATTTATCTCGCCAATATTGCAGCAATTCGCTTATTTCTTTACATTTTTCTTCACGAGGATTTATTTTTTCACTCTCGGCAAAAACAATATTGTGAGATATTAAGAGTAAAAGAGTAAGTCCTGGAAAAGCAAATATTTTTTGCATAATTATTCCTGTTAGTAATAGGTTGTATTTGGTGCTATAGTATCAGATTCGTATTAAAATAACAATTTTTACAAAAGTTGCGTTTGATGAAATCATATTTTTCGAGTATTTTTAAACTATAAATTCATCTATTAATACTCAAAAAGAACTATGAATACCAAAAATAAATTTTTCATTACCACTCCTATTTATTATGTTACTGCAAAACCTCATTTAGGATCCTTATACTCAACGCTTATTGCTGATGTACTTGCCCGTTGGCACAAGCTATTAGGTAAAAAAACCTTTTTTTTGACGGGAACTGATGAACACGGTCAAAAAATTGCACAAGCCGCACAAGCTGCCAATAAAGAACCGAAGGAATTTGTTGATCAGTTTATCGACGCATACAAGCAGTTGTGGAAAGATTATGATCTTGCATATGACTTTTTTATCAGAACGACCGATCAGTACCATGTAAAAGCGGTACAAGATTGGATTATACAACTCATGGAAAAAGGTGATATTTATAAAGATTATTATCGTGGGTGGTATTGCACGCCCTGCGAAGCGTTTGTGGTTGAAGAACCATCATTGGATCAAACGGAACAGGGGCCGTTGTGTCCAGTCTGTAAGCGTGTCACGGTGCTAGTCTCTGAAGAATCTTATTTTTTCCGCCTTTCTGCGTATCAAGATAGATTATTAGCTTTGTATCAAGAGCATCCTGAATTTATTGTGCCTAAAGAACGTGCCAATGAAGTAATTAGTTTTGTAAAATCAGGGCTTAAAGATTTAAGTATTTCGCGCACTACGGTAAAATGGGGAATCCCTTTCCCGGGTGACGCAATGCACGTGACCTACGTATGGGCTGACGCGTTAAATAACTATATTACTGCCGTTGGTTATGGACAAAAAGAAAAGCAACAAGATTTTGCGTACTGGTGGCCAGCAGAAGTACATGTGCTTGGTAAAGATATTGTGCGCTTTCATGCCGTTTATTGGCCTGCGTTTTTGATGGCCTCTGGCCTTGCGTTACCAAAACAGTTGCTGGTGCATGGTTGGATTAAAGTTGGTGAACAAAAAATGTCTAAATCATTGGGTAATATTGTCGATCCTCAATGGCTTGCGCAAACGTATGGTGTTGATCAGATGCGGTATTATTTAATGCGACAAATGTCCATTTCGCAAGATACGCAGTTTGATATTGCTGATATTGAACAAAGAATTTCCGCTGATTTGGCAAACGATTTAGGAAATTTGGTCAACCGCATGCTTGTTTTGGCTGAAAAATATAACATATCGCAGATAGAAGCTCCCATTATATGGTCACAAGCGGCAGCTGATTTGCAAGCTGCAAGTTTAGAATTAATTGATATATATAAAGCGTATATGGATGATTTTCAAATTCATATGGCCCTTTCTAGCTTGTGGAAATTTATTGGACAAGCAAACGGCTACTTTCATGCACAAGAGCCATGGAAATTGGCTAAAACAAATACAGAACAATTTGTGCAAGTATTGTCAGCTGTATGCCACAGTTTGTATACCGTGAGTATATTGCTATCTCCGGTAATGCCACACAAAACGAAAGAAATTTTAAAGAGCATTGGTATGGACAAGGCATTGCCAGATCATGCATTGAAACACATTGTGGAATGGAATAAATCATTTGTGTTAACTCAAATACCAACATTATTTGAAAAACCACAACCAAAAACGACAGAAACCGCTATGCAAAAAGAAGAAATTATGGAAACATCTGAATATATTGATATTGGTGATGTTGCGAAAGTTCAATTAGTGGTGGGCACTATCGAAGAATGCCAGGAAGTTCCCAAGTCGAGTAAGCTATTTCAATTACGCGTTAATTTTGGCGATAAAGGGACCCGTACTGTTCTTTCTGGGGTGCGGCAACATTTTAGTAAAGAACAGTTGATCGGTAAGCAGGGCGTATTTGTATATAACCTTGCTCCTCGTGCAATGATGGGTATTGAATCGCAAGGCATGATGCTGTTTGCGCCTAACGAGCAGGACAAATTGCAGTTGATTACACCTGAGCATCCGGTACCAAATGGCACGGTATTAAGATAGATAACATTTAAAAAGGAACTCGGCTCTAATAGATCTATTAGAGCCGATTAAAGAGTATGCAAGCATCCATTATTCATTATGTAAAAAAAATTCATCAGTACGGTTTATTAACTTCGACACGTATCGTTAAAGATCGTATTACCAAGAAATTATTCGATAGATATTGGCGAACCCGAGCTCGATATAAAAAGGCATCACATTCCTGGGCTGCAATTCAAAAAAAGTATGCAGTGTCCGTTTCATTTCAAGAGTTCTTAAGCCAAGTGAAAGAAAAAGAATCGCATTTTATTAAGCAAGCGATAGCAGAAGGTCATAAGCAGCATGAATCAATTATAAGTCAGGCAGATTTATATACGCAGCAATGTTTTGCGCTTCTCGGTGCGCGACCTGCCTGTTATTTAAAAATGCCATGGCATCATGATTTTCGATTGTCTCAGCAAGATAACGCCGCTGATTATCACTATGATGGCCAAGCCTATTACAAAGATATTCACATTCGTGCGGGAAGCAATGAGCAGTTATCAAAAGATATAAAGATTCCTTGGGAATTATCTCGTTTGCAGCATTTCTTCACGTTAGGTCAAGCGTATTTGATGACGAATGATAATTCTTATGCAGATGCATTTGTGCGTCAATATACTGATTGGCATACGCAGAACCCATTTCTATTAGGGCCTGCCTGGATGTGCCCGATGGATGTAGGCTTGCGTGCGGTAAATTTAGTGATTGCATTTCATCTTTTTAAAAAATGTTCTACTATCTCGAATGATTTTTGGCAAACGTATGTCTGCACATTGTATGATCATCTCTTTTATTTAGAACATAATTGGGAAGTGTATGATTATAAAACATCGAACCATTATCTCTCGGATTTAATTGGTTATTATTATCTTTGTTCATTTTTTTCAACCATTACTGGTATTCAAGAAAAACTGATCTGGTGCCATCAGGAACTACTCCGTGAATGGGACAAGCAAATATTTGATGAGGGGACCGATTATGAAGGTTCGACCTGCTATCATAGACTCATTACGGAACTATTTCATCATATGCTATTAGTCAGTACAGATGAACATTTGACTGTGCCCAGCAAATACCTTGCTCAATGTAACCGTATGATTGAATTTATACAATGGTGTACGCCCGAAAAGGGCGCCTTGATTCAAATTGGTGATAATGATTCAGGAACCATTGTTCAGGGATTACCATCGTACCTATTTTCAAACAATGCAATGTTTGAAAATATAAAACAGTACAAACAGTTTGGGCTTTCGATAATAAAATCTAAAGAATGGCACATCAGCTTGCGCCATCATGCCTATCAGGCAAAACAGCCTTCAGGTCATTTTCATAATGATGCAGGCAGCATCACCGTTTCATACCAAGGAATACCTATTTTTGTAGATCCTGGCAGTTACATTTATACGCCATCGGCTTTTTGGCGAAATCATTTCAGGTCAGTGCACGTTCACAATACCATGTACCTCGAAAACGAAGAGCCAGTTCCTTTTGACGAACGATTATTTGCATTGATGTTGCCAGAAAGAGAATATACCAGCATTAATCATGATAAAAATATAGTTTCAACTTCACATGATTTATATCAACGATTTGGATTGCAATTGAACCGAAAGATTGAATTAGATGAACTCAATCAACAAATAGTGATGAATGATAGTTGGTCTTGTGCAGATCAGAAAAAAATAGAAAACAGATATTTATGTTGGAACTTTACGCTTGGCCATCAGATTAAAGCGTTCAAGAACGGTTCAAATATTGTACTGTATTATGATACTAGAAAATTAGTATCAATCTCTTCAACGCTCGAGTTTGAAATTGTTCCTGGATGGCTATCATTGGATTATGGCAAAAAAATCGCTACAAAGCGTTTGCAAGCAAAGTGTTCATTGAGTACTAGTGGCGAAGTAACGATAACGGTTAAAGATTTGCAACTTACTTTATTTTAGCTCAAAGAAAAAAAATTTTATGGCATTTCCAAATTAGAAATGATATTTCGATATAAATAGCGCATTACCCCACTCTTTTTTATGTAAAGCTTCCTGATGTAGGATAAAATTATGACTTTCGAGCCATTGGCGCAACTCATGATAAAGAATAGCATGTTCATAACGTGCAACGAGATTAATTTCGGTAAGAATCACCTTCGTTGTTTTTAATGTATTGAGCGCTCCTTGTAACGCATTCAGTTCGTGCCCTTGTAAATCAAGCCACATAAAATCGATCGAGCCAATAGTATGCTGCTTAGCCCATTCATCAATCGTTATAGTAGGAACCGTAATAGGAGTAAATGTTGCTGCAATATGAAAATAATCGTTCGGTTTATGCAAAGAACTTACCGCATCAATGCCATGACTTTCATATAACGTTGCATTTCCTTGATGGTCACTTAATGCATAGGAATAACAATGAATATTAGAATATTCAAAAGTAGTTTGTTTTAATTTGGTAAATAACGCAGGTACCGGTTCAAAAGCATGAATTTGTGCTTTTGGCCATACTCTAACCATTTTTATCGTGTCTCGGCCGATATGAGCACCAGCTTCTAAAATAATAGGATTTTCTGGTAAAAATTGTTGGATTAATTCTTTTGAAATTATATGAGACATACTTAATGACGTCCCACTGAATTTAGACGTTTTAAAACATGCCGATCTTGCGTATTAAAATGTGGTGTATACTCCATTATAAATGGCTTACCATTATATTGCATTATGATTTTATTTATTAATTCATCATTTTCCGTATATCGATCTGGCAAAAATTTTAAATTATTCATTAAATATAATTTTAAATCTTTATCCTCTTCCATTTCTGATAAAAAATTAATTGTATCAACGGGATAAAAAATAGTTTTATATCTCTGATCAATACCAGGAGCTAATTGAGTAAATGCGGCTAATTCCCCTTCATTTAACTGGTACTTATCCATAAAATAATAGATTCTAGCGTGGATAGTTTTAAGTTCTTTTAACCAAGATTGAGGTATTTTCGTATTATCGGATTGAGAAGAAGCCGTATTGGCATTTTCAAGTTCAGATATATTCATCGCTTGGGATGTGAGAATTAAGGAAGAATACAAAAATAACTGTTTTTTCATAAGATATTTTCGCTATTATTTTGATCTCATCCATCATTTTTTTTGAAATGACAGGACAAGATCCCTGATGCCATGGTTTTTAGCCTAGTAGCTTGGTTTATTAATAGTAACATTTTTCATATTAATTATAGCAGATATTGCACGTATAGTATATTTTTTCGCTATAATACGTATAAAAAAAGGATGTCCATGAAAAGTTCTACTATAGCGATAGTTGGTGCGGGTAATGTTGGTTCAATGGCAGCGTATGCGCTCATGATGCGCAATATTGCTTCGTCTATAGTGCTTGTTGATGTGGATGAAAAACGTTGTTTAGGTGAACTATATGATTTGACTGGAGCTATCTCATTTGGAGTCGTTTCAACTATTCAAAAAGGGACTTTAAAAG
>JANWKD010000049.1 GCA_025451595.1 Candidatus Babeliales bacterium
AATGAAACGATCGACATTAACTTAATTAAAATATTTAATGCTGGTCCAGAAGTATCTTTAAATGGATCACCTACGGTGTCACCTATCACAGCAGCTTTATGTGCTTCAGAACCTTTGCCACCAAGATTACCTGCTTCAATATATTTTTTGGCGTTATCCCATGCACCGCCACCATTTGCCATCATTAAAGCGAGTAAGACACCGACAACGGTTGCTCCAACCAACATACCGCCAACAGCCGAAGTCCCCAACGTCCATTTAATAATAACAGGAGTGATGATAGTAAGAACCCCTGGCAAAATCATTTCTCGTAATGCCGCTTGTGTACTAATTGCTACACAACGTTTGTAGTCAGGCTCTGTAGTTCCTTCCATAAGACCCGGGATTTCTCTAAATTGACGACGTACTTCCATAACCATTTTTAATGCAGCGCTACCCACTGAACGCATAGTCATTGATGACACAATAAATGGTAGCGTAGCACCAATAAACATTCCGGCCATCACCAACGGATCAATAATATTAATGGCAACTAAATGAGCTTGCTCGGAATATGCAGAAAACAATGATAACGCTGTCAGAAGCGCAGAGCCAATTGCAAAACCTTTACCCATTGCAGCGGTTGTATTACCAAGCGCATCTAACTTATCGGTGATAGATCGAACCTGAGGGCCAAAATGTGCCATCTCTGCTATTCCACCCGCATTATCGGCAATGGGACCATACGCATCTACTGTCATAGTGATACCAACTGTTGCTAGCATGGCTACTGCTGCAATAGCAACCCCAAATAAACCACCACCATGAAAGAATGCGATAATAACGGCTACCGAAAGGAGTATTACAGGCGCCGCAGTTGACTCCATGCCAATTGATAAACCATAAATTAAATTAGTTGCAGCACCAGAGCGTGACGACTCGGCTAAATTTTTGATTGGTGTGCTACCGGTATAATATTCAGTAATTAGGCCAATTACAATACCCGATAAACAACCTAAGAAAATTGAGACAAGAAGCTGCATATCAAGTTGCATGATATGCAAATAGCCAGCGCTTGCAATAACAAACATCGTCATAGCAAGATAGGTTGCATTACGCAACATAGCTGCTGGTTCAAGTTTTAAAAATGCATTCGATGAAAGACCTATAACTGAACTTATTAATCCAAGCACCGAAAGCATAATTGGCAACGTTTTATAGGTCAAGAAATTATAACTCGGTGTTGTGGTTGCTAAAATAATCGCAGAAACCATTGCACCAATATATGATTCATAAATATCAGCGCCCATACCTGCGGTATCACCCACACAATCACCAACGTTATCTGCTATCACAGCAGGATTTCGAGGGTCGTCTTCAGGAATACCTGCTTCAATTTTTCCGACAAGATCTGCACCAACATCGGCAGATTTAGTAAAAATACCACCACCAACGCGCGCAAAAAATGCGACCAAGCTAGCACCCAGACCAAAGCTGGTAAGGATCGCAATAAAATCAGGAGCTTCAGCAAAAAAATAAAAAACTAAACCAAGCCCCAACAAACCAAAGCTTGCTACGGCAAATCCCATAACGCCACCACCAAAAAAAGCGATAGAAAATGCAGCTTGTTCACCTTTATTTTTTGCAGCCATTGTTGTTCTAACATTGGCAAGCGTCGCAGCTTTCATACCTAAAAAGCCGGTGGTCAACGAACAAAGCGCACCACCAACAAACGTAAGCGCTGAATAAAAGCCAAGAAAAATTTCTAATAAAAGAGCGACAATAATAAGTACGATACCGATAATTTTATATTCTTCAGTCAGAAAGGTCATCGCACCTTGCGAAATTGCATGCGCAATTCGATTAGCACTTGCATCATCAACCTTAATTTTACTGATACTGCTAAATAAATAATATACGGTTAAAAAGCCAAAGGCGGCTGTTGCCAATATTATAAAAAAATAATGCAACTGTTCCATAAAAAAAATTCTCCTATTGCGGGATTCTTTGATATATTGTCTTATTGCGTAGGGTGCCAAATTTTTTTGAAAATATCAATTTTGATAAAATTATTTTAGATAATTTTTTAATTCATACATACAATTGCCATCTATTTTAATCCTGCAGCTTCAAGCTTTATTGAAGTTGTTAACATTTTATTGTTTCCATATTTCGTCCGCAAATCAGTCATTAACTTTCTTTTTTTATTCATCTGTTGTTTTTGCATATTGCTATAGATAGAAAATATACAACCTCCTGCACAATGCATATAAAATTTTAATGCATTGGAACCATTGAGAGCGCTTAATGCTGAAAGCGTTGAAAGCCATCCAATTGCTTGATAAGCGCCATATTTTATTTGATGTTGACTGATTTCATGTTGCAAGTCGTTCATGTGACACTTAATCGGCCAATTTATTTTATCCCCAGAAAACTCTGGCTTGCAATACGGAGATGAATGGCAAAATTCCGACTTCGCCGAGGCTTCGACGGACAGGTCGTTTTCTCGGGTCCCCGATACTGGGTCCCAATCGCAAGATTGGGTTAAAATCACGGCTTTTAAGCCGTGTGTGGGGTTCATTTCTTTCTTGTCCATTGCCAACATGCTCAAACTCAAACTTAATATAACTATAAATAAACCATTGCACAACATATTAAATCCTTGCGTTTAAAAGTATGAATATTTTATATTGAAAAAAGATCTCATCGATTGTTTATTTTCAAAATGAATTTTATATAAACAAAAAAAGGAAAACAAAATGAAAATAGTTATTTTATTGCTGACCGTCTTCTTTCATTCTGTTTATGCAGTCTATGATAATCATGTGAATGGAAAAATACAAGAACGAGTTTCAAAATTAGTAAAAGTAGGGCAAGAAAATGCTACTAACGACAACAAAGTGCTCTCTTTGATGCAGCAACTCAATAACAGTATCAAGACTCATGGCGTTGAGAATATCTGGGAAAACAAGCAATCTGCAAATATTATGAGAGATATTATCCAAAGCTCTCAACAAGATTCAGAGTACAAAGCTTTGGCTGAGAATGCTATTCAAAAGACAGTCGAAATGCAATGTAGCTGGAATAAAGCATTTTATGCTTTTTATCAAATAGTGTGTAAAAAAATGGGTTCATCTTCGAATATCCAACTTCCGGAACTGGCTGAAAATCCTAACTCAGATGAATATATGAAAGCTTTTTTTGAGCAGAATGCTACGGTTGAATCACACAATTATCCAGCACTTTGTGCAACGACGGCAGCACTCTTTAAAGTTTTACAAGATCAACGCAATGCGTTAAAAAACGTTAACGCTGATTTGCTTGATTAGTATTTCTTCTATTGTTTGCTGGCTTTTTAGGCATTGTATGTGAAAAATAGAATGCCTGCAAGGAGGCATTTGTTGCAACACTTTCATTTAGCGCTACACAAAGGCCTTTTATTTTTTCTCTTAAGCCATTATTTTCTTGATGCACGCTTTGATTTCTATCTTCTAAAAACTGAATCCTCCTTGCCTGTATATCAATTTGGAAATTTTTTTTTCTAATCTCATTATCTTTTTCATTTCTAATTTTTTTAATTTCATTATCTTTTTCATATTTCATCCGACTGTACAACCCAGCTTCATTAAGAACCTTATTTTGCAAAATAAGGTTTAATCCATCCTTTCGATATAATTCATCTTCATTAGTCATACATTTATTTTTGTATTGATCAACTGTATTGTTCGCCCCCGCCAATTGCTTATTTGAATCTTCCAGCGCTTTTTTAGTATTTTGCAATGTACGGTACGTAGCAAACCACCCAAAAGAAGCTACTAGCCCAAAAGCGCCACCAAAGACGCCTATGAAGGTATTTCTATTAAAATAATCGTTAACCCAATCTGCTTTAACAGATTCAGTCAAGCAATGAAATACCAGTAAAAAAAGTAATAATTTCTTAAAAAGATTCATTGAAACCTCCATTAAACCCATTCTATAGAGCTTTGACGCCAGCTTTTCCCTATGATCTGTAGCTAAAAGCCTTGGTAAAAGCCACTTAAATATATTTCTAATATTAAAATATTTTGCAAAACATTGCAATATCAAAAACAATCATTTTATGCTCATTAATGTCAGAATAACCTATTTCTTTATATTTGAGCGGATGCCAATATAAAAGAAACCTGATCCTATAGGAATCAGGTATAAAAAAAGGAGTCCACAATATGGTACAACAGCATTTTCAATTAAGTGATACACAAAAAGGTATTGCTTTAATGGTTTTAGGAACATTAATGTTCTTTTACGCACTCAATATTTTTGCTCGTTGGCTAAACCCAATTGTAGCAGTATCTGGCGTTATTCTTGTTCTTGTAGGCTTTGCCAAATTGGGTGGAGTCGAGTATCTAAGAAAACTAATAAAAAAGAATATAAAATAGATATATTGTATAAGGTCCGTCAGGTTTGCGTGAACGGACCTTACCTACTTTTTTAATTGGTATTATTGCTTACAATTACCCGCGTTGGCACCGCAAGCTTAATACCTTCTTTTGCAAAAGCAGTCACCAAAGCGAATCGAATATCACTTGCTATATCCCATTTCATCAGC
Organism: Candidatus Babeliales bacterium; assembly: GCA_025451595.1. Classification (GTDB taxonomy): domain Bacteria; phylum Babelota; class Babeliae; order Babelales; family JANWKD01; genus JANWKD01. The sequence continues at coordinate 4,568 of JANWKD010000049.1, forward strand.
GTATTCGTTTCACTAATAAAACCGCGCAACATGAACTCGTATCCATTTTCAGTAAAACGCTCTAACCGAAACACCGGTTGAGGTCGCTTTAAAATATTGGTATTGGCTTGCGTTATTTCTAACACAATACTCTTTATCCTTTGAGGATCAGTACCATAAAACACCGTAAAATAGATATCATCAAGCCCTACAAAGTTTCGAGAATAGTTCCAGTTATTAACCGGATGAGTAATTAAGGTTGCGTTGGGCAATACAATAGTATAGCTATCCTTTTTTCTTAAAATAACTGATCGAGGCGTAATATGCCTGACGACGCCATATATATCCTTATCAATCTCAATATAATCGCCAATTTTTATAGGTCGTTGGACTAAAATGATAAAATAGGAGATAAAATCGCTAATCGGTTCTTTGACTATATAACCTATTGAACCTATTACCACACCAATAGCAATCAATAACCAACCAAGACCTCCCCATTGAAATGCAATAAATATAGCTGAAAAAATAATAAAATAACGGCTTATGCTCATTACGGTATTTTGAATACCAACATCGACCGGTAAAATATCAAAAATTCGCTTAATAACCATGCGATTTGCGGCAATAGCAAGTAAAAATCCAGAAATTATAATAGAAACTACTATTATAAACTTAAATGGCGTAAACCAAATATGTTGCTGAGTTTTTTCATTAAACCCAGTGCTGAATAGCTCAACATTTAAAAGAGTAACAATATCTTGCCATGAAATAGCCTTGCCCCAAATCTTAGCACCAATGACTACGCCTAAAACTATTAATACAAAAAATAGCGCAATAACCATGAGCCCAAACCATGTTCTTGCATAGGCAAACCGCTCATGTATTACTTCCTCTTCATCAGTATGGAAGAAAAAGTAAGATACTCCCTTTTTACCAAACTGTTGCGCTAAGAATAATCCTTTAACAAGTAAGAAAGTTCCCACTAATCCCCATATAATATAGGAAATTAAATTACCGTAACCACCAACGTATGGATCACTCATGATCATAATAAAAATGATCACCGTCAAAATTAAATAATAATAACTATCAATAATATGCGTAATTAAATGCCAAAAAGCTCCTCGAGATGGCATTAAACTCAAGAGCTCTTCTTTACCTATTGAAAAAATAATTAAAATACGTACACCAATCGAATACATTGCCAATAATATAGTAGGAAGCTCCGATTTTTGATACATAGTCAGAATAAATGCTTCTCTGAAAAGAAGTAAAATAATAGTCAAGTATATAAAAATAGAGAAAACCAAAATAAATCGACGTTGAAAAGATTCACTCACCAGTGAATATTTATAAATAGCATTATATGATATCAAATGACGAATAAGACGATATGCCAAATAAGAAAAAAGAGGTATTGATATCAAAAATAAAAGTACCTGCAAGAATAGTTCATGTATGACATCAAAATATATGAGTGCAAAAATCAATGTCCATACAAATAGTACCGTATAGTATTGTTGTATAAATTTGATAATAGTCACTAACGCCCTACTCAAGACATACAACCCTTGTCGCTCTTTCTGTATTTTATCAAAAAAAGCAATCAAATTCGGTAACTCTTTGTAAATAATCAAATAAGTTAAAACGATAATTGCTATCTTTATTATAAAGATTATCAGCCATAATGGATTTTTGATCGTATTTAAAATAGTTGAACCATATGTTTTAAATGTTTGAGAAGAAAAATAATGCATGCCTAGGTAATAAACATCATTTCCGAAGTTCATTAAATCAGGAATAATATCCTTTACCCCTTGCCATGAAATAGCGTACTCAGAACGTTGCCAGATGCTTTTACTTTCTAATTCTGCCACTATTCCCGAAATATCTTTTGCCATACCTTCAAGAGTAACGATTAAATGAGAATACACCTCTATTATCTTGTTATTCGTATCAATTTGTTCAGCTATTATTTTTTCTAACTCATCAAATCGAGAAGCACAGGTGTTGTATCTGGTTGGATATTTTTTAAAAAGCGAGTCTTTTTGATCAATTAACTGTTGTTGAATTGATTTGAGATTGGTTAACTTCTTATTTTGTAAACTTAAAACGTTCGTAGCGGTATTTCTTTTATCTCTAAAGGTTGCTTCTTCACGAGCTGCTTGAGCCGCAATCTCTTTATATCTTTTAAGTTCAGCGATTACTGCTTCATCAGTTTTAAAACGGCGCTTGGTTAGCTTATACCACGATTGCATAATATCAAAGTTAATTTCTTCCCTGTGGAATTTGGCAGCTTCAACATCAATTTGAGCCTTGAGATATTCAATTTTATTTTCTATCAAAGAAAATTGCGCACTTTTGTACCCAAATTCGCAAAGACCTACAAACCGCTCTATAGTCTTAGGCTCATAAGAAAATTCACCTATTTCACGAGCATCAGAAAGTGATATAGAATGTTGCTTTCTAATTACTTCTAATTCTTTAGAATATTTTTCTCGGTCAGTAGTCAGTTGCTTAATCGATTGGTAAAATTTTTCCCGAACCGCTAAAGACTCCTGCTTTTTCTTTTCGAGCTTTTCTTTTGCTGCTTGCAAATCAGACACATCGATACGTAATGCAGCACGCTCTTTGGAAAGATTTGCTTTTAATATTTTCAGTTTTTCATGTTCAATAGAAATTGCCGTTTCTAAAAACGCTAGTCGATGAACCGTTTCTTCCGATTTTAACTCTGCAAGTTGTCTTTGATAGCCCAATAATTTTTCTTCTAAATCAAGCATGATTCCTTGTTGCTTATATTTAGTTTCTGATTCTTGAGGCACGGTAGTTCTCGTGCTAAATTCTTCTTGTTCCTTACGTTTTTCTTGATATTCCTTTGAAAGAGCCGCAAGCTTTCGCTTCCTATTGTCTAGCTCCACTTGCGCTTCATTTTTTTGATCAGTCAAATGTTTTATTTTATCTTCCAAATCAACATTTTTTTTCATTGCATGTTTAAAATCTTCAAAACTAGCAATTGCATGTTTTTCGAAAGAAAGAATTTTTAATTCAGGATCTTTTAAATAATCTTCTAACAACTTAATACGCTGCTCATCAGAACTAATAATTTGCTTTCTGGTAAACTGCTTATCAAATAACGTTTGATAGGTTTCATTTAAGGTAGACAATCTTTGCAGAAGATCAGCATTTTCTGTGCTTGATTTGAGCTTATTTTTAATATCATTAATTTGAGCGGTAGTACTATCTAATTCCAACTGAATTTTCTCAGCAAAATCTTTACTGGCTGCCTTAAAGGCATCTAAGCTTGTTTTTAAACGCCCAAGCTGCTCTTTCTTTTCAGAAACACCAGTCGGTAGATATACCTTATTTGGCTGCTCTTTATACTTGTCCCACCCTAAATAATCAAGCAATGAAGCTGAATGCAACGTGGATGATATACAATATGTAACAACAAAAATAAAGAATTTCACAGGACCCCCTTTTTGCCCATAAAATAAATAGTTTTAAATTGATTTCTATGCGGATGTAACGCAATACAGCCTAAAATCCAATGTTCAATTAATTTTTGTATTCGTTCATCAAAACATTCATTTAAGATACTCTCAATAGGCTGAGAAATCAAACGTTTAAAAAATGCGTTCTGATCGTATACGTCTTCGGAAAATAAGCCTAAATACGCAAAAAATTTACTCAATAATATTTTTTTTTGAAATCCAGTCAACGTCAACCCTGCCGAATTGCAAAAAAGATATACTAATAGTTCGAAAATATCATCATGCGGATATTCCAATGGCAAAAAATAATAGCTCAATTCTAATATATGATGAAAAAAATAAATATCCTGACTTGCCAAAAAAAATGGTATATGTTGTAATTCAAGCGCATCCAACTGAAATAATTTTCTGTTTTTTGAAATAATATAATGCACTAATGCGCCATTATTCACAATATAGGGAGTCTTACGCCGCACAAGCTTACATTCAATACGCCCTAATTGAGAATCAAGAACAGATAACCAACCAGTATCAAATATTTTTAGCACAAAGCCTTTATTTTTTTCCACAGTTAAAATCTACTTATGCCAACTTTAACGCTTAAAACGCTGCAAAATTGGATTGATTAATATTCAAAGCTCTATTAGATTAACTTTTTTTATCATTTAAAAAAATAATTTATGTGAGTTCGTTAAAAAAAATTTCGATCACCAATTAATTATTCTTAAAAACCTTTTAGTTTACGCGTTTTTTTATTTCTTTTATTTATTTTTTTAAAATTGTTGATATTTACATATTTCTAATTGTATTATTATTAATGAATGTTGCTTACACGAAATTAAGTTAATCTAACTTATTAAAAAAGGAGTTCATATGAACACCAAATATTTTATACTATTAATATTAAACCTGCTCTTTTGCGCGCAACCAGCATTAGCAGAATTAGTAGGGGTATATTGCAATCTAACGAAATCCCCTGCTTCTTTTAGCGGCAAAGCTACACAAATACCACCGATTGAAGCTAAGGATCGCGTTGGGCAAAGCTTCAGAATAGGTGATTATACCTTCTTTTATTTTAGAGTGCCAACCGATTCTAGCAAACCAATAACAGGCTTTGATGGAGCTGGCCATCAATACACCATTAGCAAAGAAGTTAATGGCTATAAAATGGTTATGGAAAAGTCACTTATTGTAAATGCACCGTCAAAAACTACCGAGCATTATAACCAAAAGTATTACACACCAATAGGAAACCCTCTTTATAAAGGTACTCCCGTAGTTAAATACGCATATGATCCCAAAACGCGTTTTCCTGAAGGCAATGAGACTATTATCTATACCTTAGATGTTCGTGATTTTAATAAGTGGGAAAGCTTAACGCAACAAGAATGGAATGATATTGTTACCCGTCAGCAAAACGTAGATAAAATCTAGAAAATAAGACCCCATATATTTTTCGCATTATCAGGAGAGGCTTTCTGCTTCTCCTTTTTTATTTTAACCAACCATTGATTTTATATCCTATTTGAAATTATTATAATAGTAGAAACAGTAAACGTTATGAAAAAAATTCCGCGGAGATATCCTAATGAAAAACTATCAATTTTCGGTAATTATATTAAGCCTATTCGCTTATTGCAGTTCAACATATAGTCAAACCTATGATCCTAATTATATGCTCAAAAATTCAGATTTTTATTTAGGATCTATTATTATTAACTCGACGTATCCTAATATTAGTTACCAAATTGCCAAAAATAATTACCCACTATTTTCGAATGCTAAATTAAAAACCGTCAACAACCCGTTGGGTAAAAATGTTCTCGCTCAATTAAGCCTCATGGGGCCGCAAGGTGCTGGTATCTCTGCAGACGATGCAAAACTAACCAATGACCGCTTACTGGACGATAAAGGAATGTTAAAATTAAATCAATCTGACATCAGTGGTATACCACTGATGGGTCTTGAGTTGCAATATGCCGGTCCATCGAGCTCTGCAAATAATATCATTGTGAAATCCACTGGGGACTCATCGTTAGAAACTTCTGCAACATTATTTAATTATAAGCTTTATCAAAGGCTACAACAATTTGCTCCAGTAATTACGCAAAGCACCGTTGCCTTCGGGAAAAAACCGATGCCAACCAACGCACCACGAGCATCCTTTTTTCTTAATTTATACTTTGACCCTGTCTCCGGCGAGGTTCATATAGATTCTATTGATGGATTAGTATTTGTAAAAATTACTCAAGAAGCCATTCAAGAAATCAATCAAGCAAACCAAGGACAAAATAATACCGGTGTTATGGGTTTATTGTTAGGGGGATTTGCTCCCCAACTGATACACCTGGATAACCAAGCTCTCATAGCGAATAAACAAGATCTCATCGATAATATAGTTGTTGAGATAGGTGATTGAACATTGGATACGGCTTCACAATAACTTTAAATCAAATAAGGAAAAAATCATGAAAAAATTAGTAACTCTCGGACTCACGTTTTTCACCTGTTTTTCAATCGCTTTTGATGCAAATCAAGTGAAAGATATAATTAAAGAACGGGATGCAAAGATTCAGCAGTTATATATCAAAGCAAATATACCTGAAATGCAAAAACAACTCATACAATTTGAAAAAAACGCACATCCTGGAATTATCTCTTTGATAAGTGGACTTACTACATTGAAAAAGAATCCTATCAAATATAAAAAAGCTATATTAAATATACAAGAAGCTATTCATAATGTAGAAATTGCAAATGATATCATTAACCAAAAAAATAAAATTAATCAGGCTTTGTACAATATTCAAAATGAAGTGTCTCAAATACGACAGGATTATAATAGCCAAATTTTAAGCCTAAAAAAGTCAAAAAACAGTTAATTTTACTGACCAGATCGATCAAATTCTTATTTCAAATATTGACTTTTAGTTATTCCAATTAGTAAATTAATAATTAGAAGGCTACATATTAACAATATATTAATTATAATTTTAATTAATTAAACAAAAAGGAGTAATCATGAAAAAGTTACATGTTATTACTAATTCCGTCATATTATTGGCAGTTGGCTTTATTGCTATTCCAGTTCAATCTGGATTTATGTCTCAGGGTCGGAGTGATGCCGATAAACCAAGACATGAAAGACAAGGACATGAAAAGCATGAATTTAATTTTGAAGGTTTAGAAGAAAAACTACAAAAGCTACGAGACAATAAAGATGAAATTATTTCAAAATTAAATACTAAGATCAACGAAATAGGCACAAAGAACAAAGGATTGGCAGATAAATTGCAAAAAGCTAAGAGTAAGATCGAACAAATTACTGCAAGTCCTGAGTTTAAGAATTTCCAAACTCAAGTACGTGATTTAGTTGATCAAATAAAACAAGCCAAAAGTGAAGATTCTACTGGAGAATTAACGAAGGGTTCTATTTTTAATAGATAAATTTAGATACTCTTTTCCAAAGGTAAAACAACAACGTTGAAACAAATAGTATTCGCTAACCACCTTTTAGTGGTTAGCGAAGCATTAGAAAGGAATCAACATGAAAAAAAGAGAAATTTTCATTGTATGTATAGCAATAAGCTTACTCAATGGATCAATTAAAAGCGGACTTGTCAGCGATGCATTATCAACAGCTGGAAACGTGGTGCGTGATGCTGGTCAAGGCGTAAGAAATATAGGCGAAGATATTGCCTACCCCAGAAACGAACCCTACGTTAGAGCATATCCAGTAATTGCTGAACCAGTAACTGCTGAAGAAGAAATATACGCTCAAAGAGGAAATGGCTACTATGTCGGTCCAGAACAAGTTCCTGCCGATTTTTCAGACATAACAGTACGAGAAGATATAACAGAAGCACCTGGAATGATATATGAAAATTATGAGCAATAATTAAGTAAAAAATTAAAAAATCAAAAGGGGAGATTCTCATGATAAAAAAATTACTATTCACCATATCGATTGTATCGACTGGCCTCATACAAATAGCTCACGCTGCACAAACTACAAATCAAACTTCTTTACTTCCATTAACACCAGGCGGAAATGACACTACGTATAGATCAGGAGCTGCTGGTATCAATGTCAAAGTAAATAAGCCAGCCAGAAGAAGAGCTGGTATGAATAAAGGTCCCGTTCGTCCTTCGGTAAAGACCAGTCAATTTGAAACATTGCAAGTAAATCAAAAAGCAGTACAACGAGCAGTTACTTCTTTAAATAAAGCGTTAAGTAATTATTTACAGGGTTCTTTAAAGATAAACTGTTTTAATGGAACACAGCATGGCCCAGTAGGTCCAA
>JANWKD010000050.1 GCA_025451595.1 Candidatus Babeliales bacterium
CATTTTTTTGAAGCAATTGCGCATCATTAGGTGAAATCGCTACCTGCTCCTTACAATTATCACAAATTGTACGTGCTAACCTCTGAGCTAAAACACCCGTAAGAGAAGCATTTAATAAAAATGGTTCTATTGCCATATCCATTAATCGCATAACGGCGCTCGGCGCATCATTTGTATGTAAAGTACTTAAAACGAAGTGCCCTGTTAACGCGGCTTCAATAGCTATTCGGGCTGTCTGTTTATCACGAATTTCACCAATCATGGCAATGTCAGGGTCTTGCCGCAACAATGACCGAATGCCGCGTTCAAAAGTAAATCCGGCCTCAGGATGAATTTGTCCTTGAGTGATACCATCTAAGTTATACTCTATAGGATCCTCCAATGTGATAATATTTTTAGCGGGATCATTCAGTATCGTCAGAGCAGCATATAGCGTTGTCGTCTTTCCAGAACCAGTAGGTCCCGTTACGAGTAAAAATCCATACGGTCGCTTTATAAGATCAGAAAAAATAGCTAAATGATTTTGATTAAAGCCTAATTCTTTTAATTTGAGAGCTTGCCGAGAGCGGTCTAAAATACGAATAACAATCTTTTCGCCATACAAGGAAGGAAATGTTGAAATTCGCAAATCAACCATAGTCTGATTTATCTCAATACAAAATTTTCCATCTTGAGGAACTCTTCGTTCTGAGATATTAAGATGCGATAAAATTTTAATACGAGCTATGCACTGACTGCTATTTTCTTCTTCAATAGACTGTTGATCGCATAAAACACCGTCAATTCGATATCGTACGCGCAGACCACTCCTCATTGACTCAAGATGAATATCGGAAGCACCACACAAAATAGCTTGTTTTATTAACTCATCAACGTGCTGTACAATGTTCATAATAATCAATCGAATTCTTCGATTTCATGAACTTCGCGTTCTTCTTCGTGTTCTTCTTGCAAATCTGTATCTTCATCAACCACGGTTATTGCTTCATCATAAAATTCATCAATAGAATCAAGAATATCTTGTCGAAGTCCGACCATGAATTGCACATCATAAGAGACATAATCCCCAATCAACGGCAGCATATCTTCATTATCTGGATGACTTGCCACCATAATAAGAATATTTTCATCTTCAACTTCAACCGGAATGATTGCAAATTGCCGCAATAAATCTTTTGGAAAACGAGTCACGAGGAAATGGTCAAAGAAATAACCAATAACATCAAATGCAGCTACCTTATAATATTGGCTTAATGCATTCAGCAAATCAGTCTTACTAACTAAGCCTTCGGATAATAAAAAATCATCAAATGCTTCTTTAGAGCGATCATAAAATTGAGCCTTCATTGCTTGGGCTTCTTCATGACTAATAACATTATTTTTTATTAAAATATCAGTAATCGCTTCAACAAACGTTTGCTGGCTTTCCATAATAAATTCCTTTTTTTAACCTAATATAAAGCCAATACAAAAACCAATTCATATACTTATTGAGATAAGCATATGAACCTTTATCCATTCAAACCATGTACGCATAGTCGAATCAAACGTATCGGTTGGCAATATACCCAATAAAGATTTTAATTTTATAATATCAAAAGAAATAACGTCTAAACGATGCAGTCCCCACAATAATAACGTTGAAAAAATCAGGAAAAATATTAAAAACTTGCAGTATCGTTTGCTTAAAAACCCGATCATAAATCCCAGAACACAATACAAAGTTAACTGCACAATAGTGTTAAAGTTCAAATTTAACGCAGAATACCATGATTCTAATTTAGATCGAACGATAGAAAACCAACTTGATGGAGAAATGTTATTTGTATACATTACAATTATCCCTTTTCGATGTTCTTAATTAAATTTTTTACAGAGATAGTATACTATGAATAACAGGATCGAGACAAGAATGAATTAAGAATTTTAAAATATCGAGATATAACAAGAGGTGCTTTAGAGCACCTCTTGCATAATTTAACTTAAGAAACGAGCGATTTAAGCGCTTTACCAGGTCTGAATTTAGGAACTTTTTTAGCAGGAATTTGCATTTTCTTGCCGCTAGCCGGATTCACTCCAACACGTGCTTTTCTTTTCATAACAGAATAGGTTCCAAAACCAGTCAAGCTAACAGATTTATTTTTCTTGAGAGCGTCGCCAATAATATCAACAAAAGCTTCTAAACAACGCTTACAAGTTGCCTTTGATTCTTTAGTTGCCTTAGCCATAAGTTCAACTACATTCGCTTTATTCATGAGTTTTCCTTTAATCTTAATAAAAATTTTTATTCTTGTTTATAAATACCAAGGCAAACAAATCTAGTTCTACTAATTTGTACAATAAGTATGTGAATAAATTTTGTCAAGCTTTTTTTATTTTAACTTCTTTTGGTGCCGAGGGCCGGACTCGAACCGGCACGGAGAAACCTCCGAAGGATTTTAAGTCCTTTGCGTCTACCTATTCCGCCACCACGGCATTCTTTATTCCTCAAAAAATTTATATAATTTTATCAGCTTCATATATTTTTTCAAGGACCAAACGTTTAAGCTGAATCAATAATTTTGGAGGCGGCACCCGGATTTGAACCGGGGATCAGGGTTTTGCAGACCCTTGCCTTACCACTTGGCTATGCCGCCAACTTGGCTGCTATCTATAATAACAGATTATTAGACTTTTGCAGCAAATTTTTCAATTTTTTTCTTAAGCTCTTGAGCCGATATAATGTTAACCGTTGACTCATGATCCATTTGATCATCGGTTGCCGGTTTTTCATAATCTAGCAACCAAGATGCTTGACAATTCGTTCCTTGCATTTCAAACCCAAGCTGAGAGGCTAAATGCAATGCTTGCGCAGCGCCTCCTTCAAATGCCCAAACATTTTTGTAACCCATATCAGTTAATTGCTGGGCTGCTGCAAAACTTGCAGTACACATATAATTACTACAATATAATACAATTTCTGTAGTGTCCTTATTCCAGTTTTCAGAGGCATAATTCTCAAGCTTATCTAAAGTAATATTGAGAGATCCCTTAATATGACACATGTCAAAAAATTCTTTATCAAGAACATTAACCAATGCAAACTGTTTTTGATTAAAAATCATGCCATTTGATGTTGCATTTTTTTCAATGAACGCTTCTTCTTTTTTTCGCTCACAACTACAAGAGGCAAGAAAAAGAATCATGCAAATATTCATTGCCACGATTGTTTTCATTCTCTATTCCTTATTCATATTACAGCGCTTTGATCTTGAGCCTGTAATGATTCTTTAAAAGATATAGGGTACCAAATAATCCTTTAATTTATGACCCTTTGGTACCATAATGTTATCAGATTTTCATCTAACCGCAATAGGTTTTTTCAATTATATTTTTAATATAATAGTTGAAAAAATCTATTCCATCGTACACGTTTCCAAAAATCAATCGGATGCTTTATTAAATCTAAAATCCACCATGACTCTTCACTGTCTATAGACCATAACCTTAAAACAATTTTTCCATGAATTAATTTCCCATCAAGCGGTTTGCCGTATTTCCCCCAAAAACGAGAATCATAACTTCCTAACCTATTATCTCCCATTGCCCAATATTCATTTTCTTTTAATTGTACATCATATATATCAACATTTCTTCCGTAACTATTAAATGATGGCGTTTGCGGATAAAAAATAGACGGTTCATCCATACGCGCTAATAACGTTTTGGCAAGCTGCACGCGATCTTCATATAACCTATAAAATGGTTGCTCTGCAAACGATCTTGCCGGATCATAGGAAAAATAGGTCCAAGGCCTTGGCCAGCAATTTGGTAGATACTGAGCAATAATAGGATATTTATTAATATATGGTTCATCTAATTTAATAAAATCTGATTCGCCTTTCTTTTTTAAATAAACTACGGGCTTATTTTCCTCAATCACCCCTTTAATGTGATCTCCTGGACAAGCAATAACTCGTTTTGTCCAGTTTGACGGGCCCCAAACATAGCGCTGGAAATATTCCATAAATTTATTGTCAGAATATTCAAAATTAGGATCATTAAAGCTAATAATGTCACCATGCTTTGGCGACCAAAATAGAACCGTAAACTTATCGGCAAAAAAACGTTCCCCTACTAACATAGTTGTTTCCATGGAACCAGTAGGAACCTGGTACAACCCATAGAAATATGTTCGTATTAAAAATGCGATAGGCAATATTATAAGAAACGATTCAATATATTGCATTATCGTCGATTTATTTGGTCGATAATACCACGCCTTTATCTTCTGCACAAAATTCATTGCAATAAGTCCTTTCATTTATGATTTAAAACATACAATGGATTTATTTTTTTTCCAAAAACTATTACTTCAAAATGCAAGTGGAACGGTTTCTTACCAACAACAAATCCCGTAGCACCTACACGCCCTATATATTCATTTACTTCAACTTTTTGACCTATTTTAACATATATCGTATCTAAATGCGCATAACGCGTTCGATATTTCTTATTATGCGCGATAACAACGCTCTTGCCATAGCCATTTGGAGAATATGAAGTTTCAATGACAACCCCTGTTGCAGCCGCCTTTACAGGAGTTCCTTTTGCCGCAGGCAAATCTATTCCCTGATGGAATCCCCAGGTTCCATTTGTCTTTTTTCGGGGCCCATACTTCGAACCAATTCTAAATAAAGATTTATCCATTGGCCATTGAAACGTAAAGCTATCTTTATAAAAATGAAAATCTCGACTTGCATCAGTCTTCTCATTTTTTTTTGAGACAACTATTTTTTTTACGTTTTTTTCGTTTGCAATAAAACTATACTGACCGTCCTCATTCCAGTCATATAAATCGTACATATGCTTTACTGCATATTCTAAATTATGCTTTTTACTAAATTCGACAGCTGATTCTTTTAAATATTGATATCCTCTATTTACCACCAAGAATGAACCCCACACACGGCTTTTAAGCCGTGGTTTTGGGGACCCCGGCCAAGTCTGAATTTCCTCATTCATCTCCATATTGCTAGCCAGAGTTTTCTGGGGATAAAATAAATCTTTTGTTTGGGCATCTTCAACTTCACCGTTTTCATTCAGAGCATGGCTTAGTGGTTCCCCTAAGGGCTTTTTTTTTTCGTCAATAGTGAAATATTCAGAACCTTGCTGACTTGGTTCAGAAAATGATTTTTTAAATAAAGCAATATAGTTCTGATAATCTTGTTGCAAAATAAGCATTTTTTCTGCTTGCTCTACAAAATAAGAATATTGAAAATAAAGAGCCAAACTTAATGCCAACGTTACAAGCAACAAGAATACCAATAGCATATTGCCAATATAATACTTATAATGCTTAATAACAGTTCCCCATCGTTATACTATTGTTATATCCTCGCATGGTATCCACCCTACCTGATTATTACTGTTTATTTTACACCATTGATCTTTTTTTTGCAGTATGATTATTTCTTGTCCAGGTATTAATTTATTTTCAGTCGTGAGATTTTTATTGGCACTCAAATAAATAACCGAAGGCCTTACTACTACTGCATCCACTCGTGTAATGATTTTATAGCGAACCATCACTATAACAGCACATAGCAAACAAATACTCATTAACATTCCAATACGACCGTAATACTTTTTTTTTACTAACCATATGCCGCTCAAGGCCAATAAAAACCAAAAAAATAATAAAATAATCTGCCACCAAAAAAGAGGTATAAATCGCGCGTATCGATCAATGAAAATCATCGATCGCATGGTAAAAGAATTTTCAGGTAACGATAATTTATCCTTTATTTTTTGTATATTTTCTTGTATTAATTTTGTACAAGAAGGACTAAACGAATAAATGAGCGCTTTTTTAAATGCAATAAGCGATTGCACTTCCTGGCCTAAATGGCCGTAGCATATACCAAGCTGCAACCAAACGACCTCATTTTTAGGTTCTATTTGGAGAAAAATCTCCAACGCCTTTTCAAATTTATTTTGTTGGCATGCTTGCTGACCTTCCAAAAACAGCGATTGGCAAGTCGCACTAGGCAAAAAACAAATTGCAAACACGAAAATTATTATCCAATTTTTCATATAATAGTTTCCAAATAACTAATCCATTCAAATGAATGATCGATCAAATCTTCCCGATTAATAGATTGTGTATAAAATTTGTTTTCAATAAGTAGCTTAAAAAATTGATTCCATTTTCCGACAATAGAGGCATCGATCTGTCTTTTTTTCAAATAATCCTCTATCGTTTTTAAAGATAACTCATTCGATATACAGCCAGACTCTATAAATAATTGATGAAAAATATCATACAAAGGGATCTCAACTTTTTTGCTTTTATATTGATTTAACAAGTAATACGCCTTTTTAAATGCATTTTTTCTTCTTTTTGTTTCTTTATAAATACGTTGAAAGCGATGCCAAATTAGATAAAAAAACGGAGATAATAAAGGAATAACAAGGATCCATATAAAAATATTCATAGGTAAGAAATAATCAGTTTGTATGGTAGGGTTATATGACAGGTTACCTAAAACAGCGTCTACAACTTTATCTTGATCCTGACCTTGAACTGTTAAATGATGTTTATTTTGTTCAATTTTATTTTCATTTTCAAAAATTTGCAGTTTAATAGGCTTAGTTGTTAAGGAATAGCATTCTTTTGTATGCGGATTAAAAAAATTGAATGATTGATCGTTAATTTCATAGAGACCTGCTTTTTCTCCTTGAATAATATATTCAAACTTTTTTGAATTTTCGGAGGTCAAAAAACTCTTAGATTCATATGCGCGTAATCCATCGGGCAATTGAATATCGGGCCAATCTATGTGCTCCAAATCTCCATCACCTACTAACGTAATAGTAAAAACTATTCCTTCTCCTTGCTTTGCATTCTTAGGATCGAGATTGACTTCATAAGAAGTAAACATACCTACTGCATGAATTTTCTTATCACATATAGGTATTGGCTCTATGGCAATATTAAGCCCATTAGAATAAAACTTTTGTTCAGAAGCAAATCCGAACATGGATGCCATTGATCCAAAAAAATCCGCATGCCGCTTATTTTTTATTGGCACATTACACAAAACTGTTGCAGCAGGAATTTGTAATTGTCCTGGTTTTTGTGGATAAATTTCTAGTCCTTGTTCAATATACTCATAATTCTTATGGTCAATTTTTTCTATCCCTTTTATTGGTTTGCCTGCATCATACATATATGCGCCAGCTATCTCAGGAGCTAATAAATTATGTATTTCTACCGGCTCAATGAGATATATACGCAACTTTACATTAATTTTTTCACCTACATATGCCTTTGATTTATCTGCATATAAGTGCAACCGAACCGGATCTTGTTCTTCATTTTGCTGCTCATTAATAGGCCTATCGCCTACTTGAATAGTGATAATATTTGAAACAATTTGGCTGCCCTCAGCTTCAATTCTTACTGGCCCGAGCTCAAAAGTTCCAACTTGCATTGCTTTTGCAATATAACGATATTGCTTTTTGACCTGAGCTCTACCATTCATAATTGTCGTGTATTGACTCACACCTTGCTCATGTATAACAAAATTATCAATACTTAATTGCGGCTTTGAACTGTTATTTGAATCAACTTCTATTTCAATTAAAAAAGGAATACCTACGCCAACTTGTTGCAATGGTTTTCCGAACGTATCTGCTACCGATAATCGAACGCTCAAACTCATTATAGCTGAGCTAAAGCTCATTATTAATAACAATATGATTTTGTTAATTCTACCAATTTTTTTCGCCATATTTTTTTTGCATTTTACTTTCCAATTGAGATTTCAATAATTTTTTTGAAGATTGCATATCTGTTTTATCAAGCAATGCCAATAATGCGTCAGTTTTATTGTCTTGAGCCTTTTCTTGCGATGCATTCGTCATCGAAGCAGATTGTTGCTGTTGATTTTTATTAAATTCCTGTTGTTTATTTACTTGATTATCTTGATTTGATTTATTATCTTTCTCATTACTTTCGTTAGATTTCAATGAATCATTCTGTGATTCATTTTTTTGCTCCGATTCATTATTTAATTCTTTTTTTTCATTATTTTTTTGGTCTGACGATTTATCTTTTGATGATTCTTTTTGATTTGATTGTTTTTTGTTTTCTGAATTTTCACTTGAATTTTGGTTATTTTCAGACTGTTCGTCATTTTGCTGATTTTCTTTATTTTGAGAATCTTGACGATCCTCTTTTTTATCATTTTTCTGTTCTTCTTCTTTTTTTTGCTCTTCAATCATTTTTTTTATGTATTCTATTGTTTTTTGCGCGTATTCATTGTCTGGATCGATTTTTAAAAAATCTTCAAAACTCGTATATGCTTCTTGCCATTTTTTCTGTTTGATTTGACTGTTTCCTATATCAAAAAGAGCCTGCTTTTTTAACGGCTCTGGCAAATCATTCGAATGCAATGTCTCTTCAAAATACCGTTCTGCTTTTTCAAATTCTTTTTGACGATACGCAATTTTACCTAAGTTATATGATGCATCAGCTTTATGAGATTCATCATGTATCATAATATGTTGATACTGTTTTTTGGCCGACTCAAAGTCAGATTGATCATATGCTTTCTTTGCAAAATAGGTATCGCCAATGGCAAAAGTTTTTGTTACAAATAAAATTAATATGAATAATGAATATTTCATAAAAGCCATTCAATGATAAAGCAAATAAATGCGATTGCTACAAAATAATGATATTGTTCTTGTAATAATGATACTTTTTTTTCATCAAAACGCTCTTTTTCAAAGCGCTCAACGTTCTTAATCAGCTGTTCAATATCTGAATCATCAAGCGTAAAATTTATATAATTACCACCACAGTCCTGCGCTAACGAGCTGAGTATTCCTTCATTTAAACAGGACATCACTACATTTCCTTTTTGATCCCGTTGATGTCCGCTCAACATTCCTTTTTCATCAATTAACGGAACGGGAGCTCCTTGCGAAGTACCAACACCTATAGTAAATATAGTCAATCCCAGCTCTTGTGCATCTTTTTTAATAGTTGCTAAATTGCTTGAAAAATCTTCTCCATCAGTAAAAGTAACGACTAATTTATTTTTTCTCGTTGGCATTTCTTTAAAAACCTCAATTGCTTTTTTAATCGCTTGATCGAGAGCAGTAGTTCCCGATGCAATAGTATTTGCATCCAACTGATCTAAAAACATATTAAATGCCGTATAATCACGAGTTAGAGGACATTGTACGATGGTAGAACCAGAAAAAATAATCAACCCTACACAATCACTTTTTAATTGGCTGAGCAACGCTTTAATCTTTGCTTTAGCGCATTCTAATCGATTTGGTTTGACATCTTGGCATAACATACTTCTCGAAACATCCAATGCAATTAATAGATGACGACCTTCTTGTTCTAGAATATCCTCTTTTTTACCCCACTGAGGTCGCATGAGCGCCAAAAATAGAAAGAAAAGCCCGATAAGAAATAATAACGCTCTCATACTATTTTTACGTAAAGAATAGCCGGGTAATAATCTTGATCGCCATTTATCCGATGCTAATTTTTTTGCGATACTATTTTTTCGTATAATATTCCAATAGATGAGTGTCGTAAAAAATATAAGTAACCATACAGAATAACGATAGTGCCAAGCGCCAAAAGTTATTCCCAAGAAATCATACGTCATAATCCGAACCAAATGGTAGAAACCAGATATAATTCAATACCTATTAATAATAATGCCATTAATAAAAATGGTATATATATGTCATATCGCTGCGTAAATAAATCAGTTTGATATGATGTTTTTTCAAGTGTATCAATAGTTTGATAAATTATTTTCATATCAGATGGCTTTTTTGCCTCAAAAAACCTTCCTCCCGTTTCTTGCGCAATTGACTGCAATAGCGATTTATTGAGCTGTACACCACAAGGAACCAATCCCCATGGTTGCATCGTAAGATAACCGCCTTCTTCATTACCGATACCAATAGTATAAATCTTTATACCAAATTTTTTAGCAATCTCGACTGCCTCTTTCCAATCAATGTCATGTTTACTTGGCGCTCCATCGGTCAAAACTATCATTATTTTTGTGGTCGCTTTCGAATGTTTTAGTCGATTGGCTGCCATTGCAATTCCTACCGACAGAAGTGTCCCGTCGCTATTAATAACTCCGATATTCAAATCCTGCACAATATTTTTAAGCAATTTTTTATCAAGTGTCAATGGACATCGAGATAACGCATCGTTAGCAAAAATCACAATCCCAATGGGATCATTCTCTCGCTTATCAATAAATGTTATTGCTTCTTTTTTTTCTACTTCAATACGAGTCCGTCGATCTTGTAAGTCGTCAAAGCATTGCATACTACCAGATAAGTCCATTACTAACATAATATCAATTCCTTCAACTTCAATATGTGATTTAATATCAATGAGTTGAGGTTTTGCCATTATCATTGCTAACAACATTAAAAATAGTATACGCAAAATCCACAAAACGAGCTTGTAATGCCCATTCAATGTACGATATTCAAGGCACGAAGTTAATGAAAAATAGTAGACGATCGGCTTACAGTAGTTAAATTTGTACCACGATGCAAGCACGATAAAAATAATGCTTATGAGCAAAATAAATGGGTACATCCATTGAAAGTATAATCCAATCACAAGATCTCCATCTTATTGACTTAAAAACCATTGATATACGCGTTCTACAAATTCTTCTTCGGTTTCATTTTCCTGAAATTCAAATGGTTGACCAATGCGTATTTCAATAGTATATGGTCTTATCAAAAAACTGCCAGGGGGAAATGCTTTATTAAGATTTTTAATATAAACGGGCACAACGGGATGTCCTGTATCATGCGCTATAATAGCAAACCCTAAATGAAATTTTTTCACGGTGCCTTCAATCGAACGGCCTCCTTCGGGAAATATCATCAGGTCTCTATTCTTATTTTTGACTAAATGCAACCCTCTATCAATAGAAGAAATCATTTTTCGCAATCCTGA
>JANWKD010000051.1 GCA_025451595.1 Candidatus Babeliales bacterium
ATATTCTACGAAGCTTTAGCGAAAGCTGGTGGAGGCGATGGGAATCGAACCCATGTCCGCATCATGATACCTATAAAGCAAGCTACATGCTTAGTTTTTGAATATACTGATAACATCCTCAAAAACATAGAAATTATTATCAGTTAGTTTTGTGTTACGACGTGGCTACTAAAACTACGAAATCTTACCACGACGTCTTATCTTGTATTATACGAGTTAGCTCACCTGATAAGCACGGCTTGCTAACAAGTTTTTTGTTTGGCTTACGCTAAACCTAACACTAAACCAGCTTCCGCTAGTATAGGTTGTTGTGGCATAAAACCAGCAAAAAGTGAATCGTTAGATTCTACATTTATAGTTTGACTGCTTTTTCCAAGTTCTCAGCCGAAACTCGGCATGCTCTTTATATTCATTATAACACGTCGAAGCCTGTACGCCCCCAAAAATTTCAAAGATGGTTCGATACGATTTCTATGAAATCACTTGGAGCCGTCGCCAAGGCTATGGCCCATACCGCACCATGTTAATTATTTCTAATTGTAACAATTGGTATCTAGTCTGTCAAGATCAGATTGATAATTTTAAAACTATTTTTTGAATTTTGAATTTAGTTGGCTTTGACAATGCCTTAATTCTTGACGCTGTTTAGCTAGTTCTAGACGTTGTCTATCGTCAAGTATTCGCAATAAATTATTATATTTTCGATTAATTTCCATAAAGGCCTGAATTTCTTGTTCCGTACATCGTTGACGACCAAACCGGTTGGGCTTTAGGCATTTTTGAAAAGGTTCCAATTCTTTCTGGCTTTCTTTTCGAAGGGTATCAATGAGCTCTTTTTCTAGAGAGCTTTTTTTGCAATGGTACTCAAAATCATCCATATTTTTTTCTAACTCTATAGCCAAAGACATACCTATCAAATTTATACAAAATAATAACAATAATAAGCTACGTTTCATTGAGATCCTTCCACTTTGTGAATATAAGGTAATATTAATATATAACAGTAATAGTATGAATATAAACAAGTAAATGCAATTTGTCAATGCAATTAATAAATTAATTCGAATATTTTTTGCTGGTCAAAACTATATATCAATATTTATAAACGCCCTTGATTTCACGCGCGGTTTCTCGTTTGATGTCCCGTTCTTTGATAGCTTCTTTTTTGCCAGCAGCCTTTTTGTGTTTGCAAACGCCAAACTCAAGCTTAATAAGGCCTTCATCATTAAGATACATTTTTAAAGGGACCAGCGTTACTCCTTTACGTGAGATATCGCCAGCCAAGCGGTTGAGTTCTCTCCGATGAACCAAGAGCTTTCGTGTGCGTAATCCTGCATCCTCTTTTTTTTGATACGCTTTTTCATACGGAGTAATGTTGCAATTTATTAAAAACAACTCGCCTTTCTGAATCACCGCATAGGAGCCTGTGAGCGAAACATGTCCTGCGCGTATCGACTTGACCTCGTCGCCAGTCAGCACAATGCCCGCCTCAATGCGATCTAATACTTCATAATCAAAAAATGCTTTTTTATTTTGTGTAATAATTTTCATGCTATATACGTGCCATGCGACTAAAAACTGTTTTCATAATTGGATAGAGAATAACGCTAATGGTTATAGCCAATATGTTTCCGCCAATCATAAATGACCAGAAACAGGGTAATGCTATTCCAATTTTTTTTTCAAAAATATGATTCAAATATTGAACCCAACAAGGGTCGTATAACCGCAAGTTAATACCAAGCATATCATAAAACAACCATGAACCAAAGGCATAATCGGCAGTATATACGGCTGTCATACTAATTGGATTGTTCACAAAGTAGGCAGTTGCAAAAGTAACGGCAGTATTCAGTCTAAATAACCAGCTAAAGGCAAATATCATAGCGGTATGAAAGAATAGAAATGGAGAAAAAGCAATATAGCTGCCCATGCAAAATGATAAAGCCAATTTTTGTGGGCATTTTTCGAAAGAAATAAGTTTTTTTAAAAATTCTTTAATTTTTCTTATCATATGCTTATGGTGAATTGATTATGTAAGAATACTATTTTATAGTACTATAGATTTAATGTTAATAAAAGATCAAAGAGTTCATGGTTGTATTTAGGATTATGATAGTTTGAAAATTGATGATTTTTCGTTATCCTAAAGGTACATTGTGTACGATTACGAGGTTTGATATGGTTATGAGAAAAATAAGTTTACTCATGGTTCTGTTAGCAAGCGGTTCAATTCAATCAAAAACTATTATGGTTGGTTGGATACAGTATCCCAAAGATATTGAAAATCCGCCTTCGTTGTATATGTTTTATAAAGGCAGAGAGCATCCTATCGATTTAGAGCATGCAATGCAAGCGCCAAAAAAAGGATTTTATGAAATTTATGAGCAAGCAGCGCCTGCCGAATTATATCTGGTAGTTACCCAAGACCTTCAGCGGCCAGAAAATGTTGATGAATTAAATCATTTCAGAACATCGGCTCAGCATCCGTATCGGTACTTCAAGCTCACCAGAAAAAAGAGTTTGGTAGAAAAAAAAGAAGTAGAGTTTTGGGATATACAAGAACAATCTCATAAAGAAAAAGTTATTGAATTGCCAGACAATACGATCATTTTTTGGATGAATCCTGCATTTATTGAGAAATTAGAATCAGATACGTGGCAACCCGGCGACTCTGTTATTAAGTTACCGCGTATTATCTTCAATGCGAGCATTACCAAGGAAGATTTGAATGAGGTTGCCGCGCAATCATTGTTTGGTGCATTTCTTGATTTTCGCGTTTTGCACAAAAAGATTACCAAGACGATTATTCCGTATGCCAATAATCGCGTGATTTCTTTGCCTAATCCTCAAAATAGATACATTGGTTAATGCATGAGTCAATATATTTTGGGCATTGAAACGTCGTGTGATGAGACAGCTGCAGCTGTTTATCATCAAGAGCGCGGCATTCAATCGAATGTTTTATATTCTCAGATGGGGTTGCATAGGCAATTTGGCGGGGTAGTTCCGGAAATTGCTTCACGTTCTCATATTGAGAAAATTGGTATGATCGTCCAAAAAGCGCTTGATGATGCTCAGTTAGAGCTGGAGGCTATAGAAACTATTGCGGTAACCAATAAGCCTGGCCTACCAGGATCTTTGTTGGTTGGGCTTTGCTTTGCAAAAGGAATTGCTTGGGCCCTGCATAAAAATATTATTGGCATTAACCATTTAGAAGGGCATATTTTTTCCCCTTATCTTGAATATAGACCACCATTTCCTCACATGTGTCTATCAGCTTCTGGAGGGCACACGGCTCTTTACCTTGTGCATGATTTTGGTCAATATACGTTGCTTGGTCAAACGCTTGACGATGCGGCAGGTGAGGCATTTGATAAGGTTGCAAAATTAATGAATCTTGCCTACCCGGGTGGGCCGTTAATCGAAAAGCTAGCACATCAAGTTGATTTTCATGATTTCTATCATTATCCCCGCGGGCAGCGCAAAACGCTCGATTTTAGTTTTTCGGGTCTTAAAACGGCAGTCTTGTATGATCTCATAAAAAATAATGCCTATGATATGAAAACAAAACAGTTTATTGCATTAGAGCCTTTGCAAACGCAACAGAAAGTTGCGAGTTCGCTGCTGGTATGTATTAAAGATATTTTTGTGCATAAATTGGAATATGCGCTTGAGCTGCACCCTTCGATTAAGGCAGTAACGTTTGTAGGTGGCGTTGCTTGTAATAACTATATAAAAAGTTGCTTGGATCTGCTTTGCAAACAGCGCAATATATCTTTTTTTGCACCATCGGCTCGTTATTGCACTGACAATGCAGCTATGATCGCCCTGGTCGGTAGTTATAAAGCACAGCGCAATCAATATGATACGCTTGCGTTGGATATATTTGAGTAATCCCTCGATATTGACTCTCTATCTATAAGACGTAAACTGATACGTAAGTAGTGATTATTTTTTTGATATCGAAAGTATACCTATGAATATCCGAATATTTCTTTTGTTGTCATTGTTAAATGGTGTCTATTGTATAGATTTTCTGCGTGCAGAAAATTTGCCTGAAAAAAATCATACCGCTATTTGTGTCGTGGAACCAATGAAAATTCTTCCCGACCTGAGTGAATGGAATGATTGCAAAGATGAGATTCGACAAGATTTTGAAAAAACAGCACTACAAATAAAGAGCATGGAAGAGTCTTTGCAAAAAAAAACACACGATCTCAATAATATGGGCTCAGCGGTCAAAGAATCGAGTAAAGATGCAAAGCGGGAAGAGATTCTTTCATTGCGTAATGATATTGAACTCAAAAGACAACTTGCTCAAGAGCACGTATCGCGCGGTCAACAAGAAACTGAAATGAAGGTGCTTGCAAGTGTTGCAAATACTTCAAAAAAAATTGCACAAGAACACGACCTTGATTTGGTGCTTGCAAATGTAGCTCACGCTTCTGACCGAGTTGATATCTCGCAGCCGTTCAAAGATCAGATGAATAAAGATTATGTAAGTCGCACAAAAAAGAGTGACGCAAAAGATAATTCCGTCACATTGCCAACCATTCATTTTACGCCAAAAATTAGAGTCATTGAACCGATTTCAATTGTCAATCAACTGGAAGAACGAAGCACCATTGAAAATTCAATAAAAAAAGAGGTTGAAGCAAAGGTAAAACAGATCAAAACTCTTGAAGAGTCGTTGCAAAAAGAGTTAATGGATCTTCAGACGGCCAATCCATCAATGTCTCTTGAAGCAAAAGAAAAGAAACGCGAAAAGGTTCTTTCTCTGCGCAATGACATTGAACTTAAAAAGCAAACGGCGCAAGAATCTTTTGAACGATTGCAACAAGATGCTGAACTCAAAATTTTGAACATGATCGCACAAACGGCAAAAGATTATGCAAAACTGCATACTATCGATATTGTTTTAGCAAACGTTATCTACGCATCCGAGCGCGTGAACGTATCAGCAGAATTTGTCGATCAGATGAATGCTCAATACAAAAAAGAACCAAAAAAGAGCAAAAAAGAGATAAAAGAGGATGATTTTGCAGTTTCAATTCGAGTAATTGATCCATTAAAGATTATTAATGGCTTGGATGAGTGGAAAGATCAGGTTACCGATATTACCAAAGAACTTGAAGAGCGAATGAAAGCTATTAAGAAATTAGATGAAACGTTACACCAGAAAACACAAGAATTGCAAAATATGGGTAGCGCGGTAAAAGCATCGGTCAAAGAAACAAAACGAGAAGAACTACTTACATTGCATGATGAAATAGAGCGTAAGAAACAAACGTTCCAAGAATATGCAGAGCGTTTGCAACGTGAAGCTGAAATGAAGATGTTTGAAAAACTCAGCCAAACGGCAAAAATTATAGCGCAAAAGCTCGGAGTAGATATCATTGTGGCAAATGTAGTCTATGCCGTTGAAGATATGTACGTCTCTGGTGAGTTTATCACGTACCTTAATAATGAGTATCGTAATAAAAAAGCGAAAGATGTTGTATTGCCAAAGCAACAGGAATCAGATAAAAACCCCGCTGCATTAAAAAAATAATTATGCAATTACCGGCACCAATTCGTGCAATTATAGGCCTGGGCAATCCAGGCCCTCGCTTTACGTTGACCAGGCATAATATCGGTTTTTTGGTTGTTGATGCCGTTGCAGAGCGTTATCAGCAATGTTTTAAAACACAGAATAATCTTGAATATTGTGCTATTTCGATTGATGACAAAAATATACTACTGCTCAAACCACTTACGTTTATGAATAATTCTGGTGATGTACTTTCATTTTTGACTAAAAAAGGAATTAAGCCTGAAAATATACTGGTCATCCATGATGAGCTTGATATGCCAGAGGGTAAGCTTAAGCTCAAATTTGGCGGCAGCGCGCGTGGGCATAACGGCCTTCGTTCTATTATTGGTGTAATTGGTGACAAATTTGCTCGGTTGGCAATTGGTATTGACCGTCCAGTAAATCGAGAAGATGTTGCGAATTATGTTCTTGAAAATTTTCAAAATAGACAACTTTTGAAAAAAACTATTGATGCATCAATAATACTCATTGACGAACTTATTTAATACTAGTAAATTGAGCTCTGTTCATTTATTTATAGAGTTCAATTTACTATTCATTAGTGTTAGGACTTCTCCTATGTTAAAATCAATAGCAACTACAAAAAAAATAATTATTGTACTTTTCTTATTCGTGTCCTATAGCTCAAATCATGCAATGTATCAGGCGCTGGATTTGGCTAATGCTGCAGATCAACTGAATTTGACAGTAGAAGAAGCAATGAAGCTGCAAGCTATAACAGAAACAGATATTACCAATCCAGTAGCTGATTTGTATCCACATACTCATCAAGTAGGCTACCAAACAACGTTAGTCAATGGACATGTTATTGAAGCTAACAGTTCTACTAATAATCAAGGTGTTAAGAAGTTACATTGTCAAAGAAGAATATGGACTACCTCTGCTTGCACAAAAATGAAGCTAATACAAGTATCTATTAAGATGCATAATGATTGTTTTCATATCCTAGAAAAAAAATGTTGGGGAAAATAGAGTTCTCAAACTATTTCAGAGAACCAGCAAAATTCTGACTTGAAGGTAGCTCCATCGAATTGCTATGAAGTATTGCAAAATTAACTAATAATCAATAGACTTACATACAATATTTTAATTTTTATCTCAATAAAGGGTTTATCTATGGTTGATAAAGTATTGTTGCTATTAATATTTATAATAATTAATCCTATACACGCTATGGAACTTACAAATGATTTAGTGGATTATACTTTACGACATCAATTAGGTATGAACCAAACAGAACTTAATGAATTGAGAGATGTGAAAATAGAAGATATCGGTGCAGTTTCTCGGTTTGTGTTCGATGTTCCGGTATATGAAGCCTCAGTATTGACGAGAAATAGAAAGAACGATTATAAAATTACTGCGGAACAGAGGCTCGGAGTTGGTATAACGTGTCGTTTAGATTTTTGGAACAACAAGGAAGATGCACGTCACCTTGTTCGTATACATGACAAATATTTTGCTATTCTGAAAGAAAAATACGAAGCTCAAGAAAACAAAAAGAGCAATATTTAGTCAAAATAGCATTAAATCAGAATAAAGTTCTATATCAAAGCAATTTTTATAACAGCGATTAAAGAAATAAAAGAGTCAGTTAGTGCTTTGAAAATTGACTCTTTTACTTTCTATTCTTCTCAATCCACAACTTTATTGCATCACAAAATTTTGCATCTTGTAGTTGGCCTGCTCCCTGCAAGCTATTTCCCTTACCGCCGGCCTTCAGGCCGCGTTCTTTCAACCATTGTGCAAAAGCAGTCATATCAACAGTTGTTGCGTATTCTTGTGCCACTGCCATATAAAAGCTTGTACTCTCTTGATCATTGCTTAACGCAATATACAGTCCCGGTTTTTTTTGCATTAATGTCGAGACGATGTCCTTGAGCTCATCAATTGGAAATTGCTCCAGCTGCATACAATGAAATGGAATGCCGCTTACTAATTCCACGCTAGCCGTCCATTGTGGAATTAATTGATTAACCATATATTTGCGTAATTTTTTCAATTGGGCTTGATTTTGCTTTAACTGTTCACGCACTTTTTTGACTGCATCAGTAACTTCGGGATATTGCACTTTAAATTCCTGTGCTAACCCTTTGACGGTAGCAAAAGAATCCTGAAAAAGCTCAACGGCTTTTGGTCCTGTCAAGGCTACGATACGTCGTTGTCCTGCTGAGAGCGCTGTGCATTCGGTGATTTTAAAGCAGCCAATATCGCCCGTTGCATTCACATGCGTACCGCCACATAGTTCGGCTGAAAAACCGGGAATTTGTACAACGCGTACTTGTTCCGGATTATATTTTTCTCCAAAGAAAGCGATAACACCTTTTTCGGTTGCTTCTTTGAGCGTTGTATAACGAATAGAAAGTGGTATGTTATCCAGTATCTTTGCATTGACGATATCTTCTATCATGCGTATTTGCTCGGCGGTCAGCGCATCATGATACGTAAAATCAAAGCGCAAATAATCAGCATTGACGAGCGAACCTGCCTGTTTGACTTGTTTACCAAGTATTTGGATAAGAGCTGCTTGCAACAAATGTGTTGCCGTATGATTTTTCATCGTATTGGTACGAGCAGTACTATCTACCAATTGGGTAATTTTCTGACCGACTGTCAATTCAATAGGAGCATGAATTTTGATGGCAATAGCACCATTAATTTTTTTAAGGTCTTCAATGGGTACCTGAACGTTTGAGTCCAAAATAATCCAACCCTTATCATTGACTTGGCCGCCACATTCAACATAGAAAGGCGATTTGTGCGGTACAAGCCAACATTCTTGGCCAATACCAATATTATTAATCGATTCATTATATAAAAAGAGCGCAGCTATAGAAGAAACCGTTTCTCGCTCTTGGTAACCAGTAAATTCTGTTTTAATATCTTTCTGGAGCGTCATATCGGGCGTTTCAGTTTTTTTGATTGACTGTTCTCGCTGCTTTGCCATCAATTGCTCAAACTCATCAATATGTACTGTAAAAGCATGTTCTGCTGCAATAACTTTTGTAAGTTCAAGCGGAAAACCGTACGTATCATATAATTTGAATGCTTGAGAACCACTAATAATCTTTTTGTCTTTTTGTTCTTGTATATATTTACTCAAAATCTGCTGACCTTGTATTAAATTATGCGCAAACTTATCAACTTCGTTGGTAAGTACTGCAGTAATAATAGATCGGCTGGTTACCAACTCTGGATAAATTGTTCCCATGCTATCAATAACTATTTGAGACACCTGCGGAATTATGTTTTCTTTCGTTAACTTTTGCATGAAAAGCGCAGCTCTACGAATAATTTTTCTCAAAACATATCCACGGCCTTCGTTAGAAGGAGCGCAACCATCAGCAATCAGGAATGTTGCTGCGCGTACGTGATCTGCAATTACTCGGAAGGGGGCTTTCTTTTGGTCAGAAAGAGCGTGATAATCTTTGTTGGTCAGCTGCGCAATCTCTTGAATAATTGGTTCAAAAAGATCCGTTTCAAATACGGACTCCTTGTTTTGCATAATGGCACACAATCGTTCAAGACCCATGCCGGTATCCACGCCGACGCGCTCCAGCGGTTTGTCAGAGCCATCTTGTTGCCGATCAAATTGCATAAAAACTAAATTCCAGAATTCTAGGAAACGATCGCATGAACAGCCCGGTGCACACGCTGCGTTGCCGCAACCAAACGAAAGACCGCGGTCAATATAGATTTCGGTGCATGGTCCACAAGGCCCGACGTCACCCATCTGCCAAAAATTATCGGCAGCGCCAAGGCGTACAATACGCTCTGTAGGTAATCCAATCTCTTTATGCCAAATTTCATAAGCCTGTTCATCATGTTGGTACACGGTCGCATACAGATGTTGCGAATCAAGCTTTAATTCTTTGGTAACAAAATCCCACGCAAAACGTATAGCATCCTTTTTGAAATAATCACCGAATGAAAAATTACCCATCATTTCAAAGAAGGTCAGATGCCGTTTGGTAAACCCTACATTCTCTAAATCATTATGCTTACCACCCGCACGCATACATTTCTGAATCGAGACTGCGCGAGAGTAACTTCGTTGTTCTTTGCCTAAAAATACGTCCTTAAATTGATTCATGCCGGCATTTGCAAAAAGCAAGGTAGGGTCTTGAGCCGGAATCAACGATGAGCTTGGTACAACGGTATGAGTGCGTTGTTTAAAAAACTCAAAAAATTTTTGGCGTATTTCCGCGGATTTCATATATATTCCTTTAGAAAGATAGACAATGCACAAATGGTGATTAATAACTATTATAACGTATTAATCACCATTTTAAAATATTGAAAAAGAACATATCTATAATATAGAGAGCTTGTTTTAAGATTAAGCTTGTTCTTGAATGGCTTTTTTAATCTCTTCAAACAACGCTTGTTTTTTTAACTCTAGCTCTGCAAGCTCTTTATCGCCTGCAGCTACAACAGGAAATATCTTAATCCCATTTTTAGGGTTTAGGCCGCCATCTTTATCAGATGTCATTACCATGCAAAATTCCAATGCGTCACGATTTTTAATTTTTTCTGGATTATTGCGAATTGTTTGTATAATTTCTTGAATGTTAGTTATAGAAGGGGATAAAAATCCTTCGAGAACTGATTCCTTTTTAAAAAGCTTTGCTCTATACTCTCAATAAAATAGTTAGACACTTCTGATTTTTGCCGGACAAGATATTCAACAAAAACTAGTTGTTTTTCATCTGAAGTATTGAAATTTCGAGCGGAAACTTGGGCAATTTGATCTAATGCGTTAGAATCCTGCATAAAAAAACGAAGAAAATTCTTTTCATTTTCGCTCCAATTTGCATACATTGTTGGTCCATGTTGGACGAATGAGGGAATTAGCTCGTTTTTCAATGTAGGTTTTTTTTGAACAAGATCTTTTATTAATTCAAATCCTTCGTAAAATCTTGAGCAATAGGCGCTACCAACAAATCGCCCATTTCTGGTTTTTGCTGAATAATTTCATTTATTATCCGAATTGTTGATTTGGTAAGCCATGCATTTTTGCTTAATTCTGTTAGATTTTTTGCTATAGAATTGGTAATTTGACCAATTGTTTGTGATCTTTTTTCCATAAGGAACGTAATAAATGCTTCTCCATAAGAACTATTATCAAGCATGCTCGCAATATTTTTGTCCACGAGTGGCATAAAATAGTCTGCTGCCTCTGGCTTTCGATTAATTAGATCTTTTATGCAACGAAATCCATCGTAATTTTGAATTAAATTTGAAAAATTTTCTGCAAGGGGGGAAATAAATTCATCAACTGATTTTGATTGCATTAAAAGAGAATGAATCAAAACCTTTCCTTCTCCTCTTGCTATGTCAGAGAAATATTGTATTGTCAAAGCTTTTAGCTCTTCGATTATGAGGCCGGGTCTTTTATCAATGAAAGTATATAAAAAATCCAATCCTTCTAAAGATTCGATTAATGTAGAAAACCATTGCATTGCGAATTTAGATAGCTGATCTGTTGTTGTATTGCTATTTTTACTGAGATATCTCAGTAATTCTAATCCTGTCCGACATCCCGGAACTTTTTGGTACTGTTCAGATAGAATAGAAATTAGTTGATGAGCCAATTCGGGTTTATGCTCTACAATCGTAATTAAAAGATTAGTATCTGATTTTTCTTTGCATAACTGAGGAATAATTGCAATTGCGCTCTGGGCAAATGAATCTATTAAGCCTGGATATAGTTCAAGAAGTTTTCCAAGAAAATGTGCGGGTTTATAAGACCATACATATGATTCTTTACAAAGCTTTAACAAAATCTCATCTGATTTTTTTGCTATCCACTGAGGGTCGCAGCGCTTTAATTTATCAAAATCTAACTCATCAATAGCCTCAAGAACATTTTTTTCTTTAATACGATCATTACCGTAATTTGCCAATAAGGTGCCACCTAATATTGTTGTTAAATAACCATATACATGGAGAGATGAGAATTTACTTTGAAAATTATTGTGGCTATTATTGTTGTTTTTTTTATTGCCATATTGGAAAGGAATTATACCTGGTTGCGATTTGGGAATTTTAATGTTAGATAAGGCAGATCCATTCTTGGCAAGTGAAGTAATTGACGCCATTGATTCACCCCAAGCGTTAGAATTGAAATTGATTTTGGGCGTCAACATTGCTTGAAGATTTTGTCCAAGCAGTCCAAAACAAGTAAAAATGAGTCCGTATTTCATCGATTTATACATATAAACTCCATTTTTAATAAAATAATTCAGTTTTTTCCAATAAATTATATATAATGCTAGCATATCAGTATTTAGTAATAAGTCAAATAGAAAATTATTAACAAGAGTGTTTTAACGAAGTATCAGGTTAGTCGTTGCGTATAGAAAATATTTAACGAGTGTTCGGGCTGATTTTTAGATTAACCGATCAAATTCAGCCTTTAGAGTCTGATAGATTTTCATTAAATCAACCGATATCTGTTTTGTTTCTGCAAGCGTTGGTAAAAAATTGGTATCGCCAGTCCAGCGTGGTAGAATATGCATATGCAAATGATTGGGCAAACTTGCACCGGCAGTGCTACCCAGATTAAGGCCAATATTAATACCCTCAGCTTTTAACGCAGTGGTTAGAATTTCGGCAGACAGTGAAACCACTTCTATAAGTTCAGCACGAACTTGGGCAGACAATGCTGACAACTCTTTGACATGAGCAAATGGTAATACGAGCAAATGGCCTGCATTATAAGGATATAGATTGAGCGCAACATATACATGCGCGTACCGTTTTAGAATGAAATGCTTTTCGTTGTTATTCTCATTGCATTGTACGCAAAAAACACACTCTTGTGCCGTGTGTTCCGTTTTTTTATCACCTGCAACATATACATTTCGCCAGGGCGCATATAGTTTTTCCATGAGTATTTTTCCCCTAATTAAAGCCAAACCGTACCATAAACGATTCACGCGGTTTATGATTTTTGCTGCGCTGTTTAAAGGCAAAGGAATAAAACGTACAAGCGAGCATAATCATTAATGGTTCGATGGGCAATCGTAGGCGTGCGTAGCCAAACCCACCGGTCATAATAAGCATGCCGCCAATAAGCATTCCTGCTTTGAGCCACATACAACCTAGTTGGACGACTGCGTGTTGCGTTTTGAATCGAGTAACGAGTGGCCAGATCAAGAATAAACTAAATCCTCCGATTAGTCCTAACCAAATAATAAGTGTCCAGATAAATTCTAGCCAGCAGAGTAATCGCATAAACCAGTGCATAGGCTGTTTGTATAAACAGCACGCAATTTTATCAGTCAAGATCTCTTCGAGTGGGTCGTACGTGTAGGTGTTGCTTGCAAATGCGACTAATTGGCTTGCATATAAATCAAAGGTAGTTTTAATAACTTCCTGAGACCACTCTAACATGAAATACCAGGGGTATGCCTTAATAATTGGCCAAGCAATAGAGCCAACCACTAATTCACGAGAAAATGCCAAATGCGGCGATTCTTTTTTCATACGTTCTTGCTCGTGATCAATTAATTGTTGTCCTTGGTATAATATATAATGAAAACACTCAAGCAATGGCTTGCCTGTCACGCGGCGCAAGATTTTCGGGGCGCAAAATGCTTGGAGATACGGGCCAGACATGGGACAAAAAAACCATTGATTGGTCAACTGGTAATTTCTCAGATACCACGGACCGATGCAAGCAAAAAATGCTGCACAAAACAAGGTAACGCGTCCAATCTTAAGTCGCCATGAACATGCACCAAAAAGCATAATAACGATAGAGACTAATACCATAAATTTTCCATGCGGACGCATCCACGTATACAAGCCAAGCATAAGTGCGGCAAAGATTGAACATAATAATGAACCAGGAATGCTTAGATGGGCTCGATGATTTTCTGTTAAAAAACGGAATGAGCAAAAGAAAAAAATCATAAATAAGATAAACAATAGTTGAGCAAGGCCGTCTGTTAATAAATAGCAACTTGCCAACACAAAACCAAGATGAAAGGTGCTCAACCAGCCCGACAATAGCGCAATGTTAATCGATGAGGTTACTACCATTGCTAAGTAATAAACTAAAAGTGGCAATACTGAACATATAATAATTTGGGCCCAAATCGCAGCCTGTTGTGCGCGTGCGTTTTTTGAAAAATCAGAATTGGTTATACCGTAGTAACGATAAAATGGTGCCAAAAGTGCGGGATATCCGGGCGTACGCCAAAATATCGGTTGTTTCGTATCGATACGTTTCATACCTAACCCCAAGCCGAGGCTGAGCGCGCAGTTATGATAATCAATACTATCAGCTTGATGATAACGTTCTTGAGGTTGAATGTACAACCCAAAAGTAATAATACGAATTAGAAATGCAAGACAGAACATACCAATTAAATGGTATCGAACGTATTCTTTATTGAAATAATAGGAAATAGTCATCTACCGTCCTTTTTTACAATAATTGATTATTGTGCGTTCATTATTTTAAAATGTATCCAATAGTATTGAATAAAATTTTTGCAATTACAATATTATATAAAAAAATCAAAATTAGGTCTAAGGGGGGCTGTGATGGGATTCTATAAAAAAAGTACCATATTATTTGTATGTCTTATTCCATTTCATGTAGATTCATTTGTGGTAAATCGTGCAATTGTGTCTTCCAATGAAAATCCTACGTATTTAGAATTTTGGCCTATCGTTGCAAAGGCTTGGAAAAAAATAGGTATACAACCTACGCTTGCTTTAATAGCTGATGATAGCGTATCAGTCGATGAATCAATCGGTGATGTCATACGTTTTGAGCCAATACCCGATGTGCCTACCTCATTATATGCACAAGTCGTTCGATTACTATTGCCAATCTATTTCGAAAATGATTTTTGTATTCTATCAGATATTGATATGATTCCGTTGAATGCTCCTTATTTTTTATATTCAGCCAAAGATGTTGATCCTTCTCATTTTGTGGTATATCGCAACAGAGCGTATTCTGAAAAACGATATCCTATGTGCTATAATGCGGCACAAGGCAAAACGTTTAAAGAAATTTTTAATATTGACAAAGAACAAATTCCCCAATTAGTAGCGCAATGGCATGCGTTGGGTTTAAATTGGTATACTGATGAGCTCATGTTATATAGATATCTTCACCATTGGAAATATTTTAATACGCGATGCGTTTTAATGAATAAATGGGGGCCGCGAATAGATAGATTAAACTGGTCATATAGTAATAGCGGTTTGCAAAAAGGATTTTATATCGACGCTCACTGCTTAAGACCGTACAGTAGTTATAAGGCGCAAATAGATCGCGTTTTAAAAATAGCCAACATAGTTGTATGAACTATGAAAAAGATGCTATTTTTGATGATTTTTCATCTGATTATTGGTTTTTCATTATTTCATCCCTATCGGTCATTAGCTGCCTATGAATTAGAAGAGGGTTTTGTAACTTTTGCTACGAAAAACTATTTTCCTTTACTGCGAGTATTGCTTGATAGTATTCAGGCTTTTTCAACACGCAAAATAGTTGCTTTTGGTATCAATGATGATATTCCGTATTCTACCATCGATTATCCCTTTTTAATAAAAAAACGACTTGATGTTGATTTGAATAAAGAGCATATTTTTTGCCAAAAACCAAGAATTATTCGTGATTGTAATATCAAGTATGGTATTTACGTAGAAGCAGATGATATTCTCAATCAGGGCGTGGATTCGTTATTCGATCTATGCAAAACCGTTGATGCTTTTCCATTATGTCCTATTCATCCGCAAGACCCAAATAACCAACAAGCAATTATGCGTTTATTTCATGTAAGTAAAAAATCGATGCCTTATGTACATGGTCACGTACTATTTTCCTATCATTGTTTACCATTTATTGATGAATGGTATAAAGCATGCCAACGATTTGCCACTATAAGTCCCTGTTATGATGAGACAATTTTGAATGTGCTGTTATGGAAGTACCGAGTCACTCGCTATACTGATGTATATGATCCCTATTATGGTTGCCTGTCCGCCTATTTAGAAAATAGAGTTCCAACCGAGCATGGATATAAGCAGTTTCATAATATTCGTTATTATATGTTGCATGGTTGCAAAGATCCCAACGCAGCAGCAGAGTTGTTAAAATTTTTGATTTCTAATAATTAATAGTATTTACAAAACGGTATAGAAAGTTTTATGATTTTTGAAATTAGAATAATGAACCCCGCACACGGCTTTGAGGCCATGGTATCGGGGACCCCGGAAAGCGACCTGTCCGTCGAAGCTTCAAATCAATAGTTTTCTGGGGCTAAAATAATTTAATAGGTGCTATATGAATAAGATCATAGTATTATTCTTGATTCAGTCGTTGGCTATTTTTCATGTATCCGCACAAGTGCAAACGTATGCACCGCTTTCTGGAACTTTTACTAGTTTTGATACTATTATAAAAGATTTTCTGATCAAAAAGAAATTTACCGATGATGTGGTTGCGACCTTTGCTATTGCAAAAGCGGGCAAAATTTTATACAAGCAAGCATATTCGACAGATTTGCTGTTAAATATAAAACCTCATCCTGATTTGGCAATGCGCATTGCCAGTTGTTCAAAGCCTTTTACTGCTGCTGCTATCCGATTACTCAGCTCTCAGAATAAAATTTCGTTAGATGATACGTTTTACCGTTATCTTACGACGGGCAATAATGCAATATCCTTAGTATTGCCTGGTAAAAGTTTAAAAGATCCACGAGTTATGCAAGTAAAAATATCTGACTTACTTAACCATACGAGTGGTTGGGATACTACTATTCTTGGTTTTGATCCTATGGCCAGAATGGTACTTATAGCGCAAGAAAATCATACGTTAAACCGACCATTGCCGCAACAAATTATTGCTTGGATGTTAAGCAACTATCCGCTTCAACAAGCACCACCAGCTCCGTATGCATACTCAAATTTTGGCTATTGTATTTTGGGGAGAGTAATTGAGAAGGCGTCTGGTAATAGTTATATCAATTATCTTAAAATGGAACTTATGCAAAATAAAATGAATTCTTTGGAAGTTGCGCAGTCAAATAAACAGTTTCCTCATGAAGTTCAATGGTATTTGAATGAAAATAATCCATTGTCTCATTTTACCTTAGCATGCAATGATCAAATATTTGGTTATTGGGTGGACTCAATGGATTCGCATGGTGGATTACTCTCATCGGCGCCAGATCTATGTATTTTTCTTGCAAACTATTGGATGTCAGGGCAAAAAAGAAATTTAGGTGATAAGGGGTACAGCGGTTATTTCTTGGGGTCACTTCCGAGCACATGGGCTATTATGTATCAGCACGAGTCAGGTATTGATTTTGCTTTTCTCATGAATACGCGTTCAACCGATTCTCCTGCATTAGATGAACTCTACAAACAGCTTGCAGCGGCAGTAGGAACACTGCCTGCGAGTGTAACTGCATAAGAGAAACAAAATGAAAACTTCTTTATTCTTGTTATTCATATCAGGGATTTTTTCTATCACCGCAAATAATTATACGCCGTGGACTCATTTTGGCATTATACTCAATGAGCAGGCAGATTTAAGCAATTACCCACATACAAATAATCCTGGAACGGATTATCTTACACCTACAATTTTTATTGAGGCGCTCAATCAAAAAGTAGCTCCTATAATCACTACTTCCAATGTAATTCATTCATTTTTATTACGTAGAAGTCAATGGGCAAAAGGGCTTGCATATAACAATTCGTTAGAACAAAAAATGACACAATATGCAAATCAATGGTATTCAGTTATTAAGCAAGCAAAAGAAAATAAATTATCTTTAGCACAAACAGATGAAATAATAAATCAGGAATTTACAAAACTCAAAACTATTATT
This sequence comes from Candidatus Babeliales bacterium, assembly GCA_025451595.1. Lineage (GTDB taxonomy): Bacteria > Babelota > Babeliae > Babelales > JANWKD01 > JANWKD01. The sequence continues at coordinate 17,461 of JANWKD010000051.1, forward strand.
TCGCAGGAATTTCCACCTACAAACTTTGCTGATTACCAATTTAATTATAGCTTATTTAACGCTCCTTTTAATGAGGCAGAATGGGATATTTACCAATCTACATTAGGAAATTGGTTCGTTTTTGTTCCAAAACAATATATCGTTATCAAAACACAAGAATGGAAAAATCTTAACATAGAAAATACTTTAACATCGTATAAAGAAGCGTTAAAAATATCTTTACATACGAGCTTGGCTGCAGAAGAACAAAATTTTATAAAAGGAGAAATAACAAAAGCAGAAAATCAATTACAAAAAATTAAAGATCCTAATGCGTTTCAGGCTTATTTAATTGGTTTACATACCGATAAACCTGTAATTTTAAAAAAAGTTAGCATATCAGACTTGCAACCACAAATTACGCTGCCAAGCGCAATGATAAAAAACGAAATTAATTTTGCTGATTTATTTCCAATATTTATTAACAGAAAGGAGCACGCCTTAGGAGGTTGGATTTTTTGGCTTGAGGGACATGGATTGGCAATAGCAAGTATTAAAACAGAATTAATAAAAACGTATGAAACAGCATTAGAGCGGTTATCTTCAATCAGTAAAACATTACACGAACTTAAAGAAACAACAGAAAATGCTAGCCAACAAGACGTAGATCAATTCAATCAATATTTTCAGTCTTTCCATTCAGAATTCCGCATTAATACCAAAATGACCGCCCCGGAAGTAGCATCAATCATAGAAAAATTTACACAAGAAATACAAAATAAGCTTAATGATGCAATTAATAAAGAAATTCCGCATATAGAGGCAGAAAAAATCCTTGAGGAAAATGTATATATTGCAAATATGAAACTTTCACAGTTTCGTAATTTTATTACTTTTTTGAATAACAATATATTTACTAAATTACTTTGTTATCAAACCTGTTATGGTGGAGGTGCGCATTTAAGTTTTCCATTTAAAGAAAAATTGATTGAAAAAATTGAGAATAAAATTAAAACAAAGGTTCAAGAAATACCAATTGATTATATCATAATTTCAATGGCAACGACTGACGAATCAGTACGTTTATATTTAACTACCATGAAACCTGAAACTAATGAAATAAATATCAAAAAATTCGATTGGCCCTATTACGCTATACAAAACAATCCGTTAGAATATTTCAAAATAATATATAATTTCACCAGTTTCTTTTACTATTCTCATCTGTTTTTTACTCAACCATCAAAAGATATTAACCTGTCGACAATAATCACCAATAGTTATTTTGCTCTTAAATATTTCGAACAAGCAGCCACAATAACGAGTATAGCGTCTGTTCGATTTCCTGGTATAAATTTTTTCCAAGCGACTAATTTAAATAATTGGTTTGAAATAATAACATTTGCTAAAGCTCAGGCAAAAAAAATTGAAAAAAAGCCATTTGTAATCGATAAGATTGCGGTGTTACTATATCCTACTGAGATTGAAACTCCTTTAAAAATAATAAAAAATAAAATAGTCCTCGATATTATCCATTCATACTATGGAAAATATGAACAAATACCTACCTTTATATCTATGGCGCAAGGTCCTGGCATACATTATCTGCATGAAATAGATGCATCAGAATTTTCTATCGATACCGTTGTACCAAGTTTTGCTCAATTACGACATACAATGCCAAAA
>JANWKD010000052.1 GCA_025451595.1 Candidatus Babeliales bacterium
ATAGTAGTATAATAATATAAAAATCCTGATCTGTTTTTAAAAAAGAAATTATGAATAAATTAACAAAAGCAACACAAGAGCTGCTCAACGATGCTCTCTATTATTTAAAAATGGAAGAATTAAAGAAAGCATGCGACATGCTTCCTTTGCCTGATAAAGGCAAAAAAATTGATCTTATTAATAGAATTATTATGTTTGTGCAAACGGGGAAAATAATCGAATGCTCCATAATTCCAAATCAGTCAAGAGCAAGCAGCTACCCAACGCAACCCCTCAGTGCTGATGCGTTAATGCTATATGGCGCCTATAAAAATGACGCAAAAACGAGGGCTTTTTTTAAAAATTTAATTGGCTACCATTTTCATTTTACCGCATTTGGTATCGATTGGCTTACCGATCGTTGGCTAAAAGGAGAACCGCCGACGTATCAAGAATTTGCCAATTATTGGATTGAAGAAACAGAGCGTCGTAAACAAACAAAATCGAGGCCAAAAGAAGAATGGAAGTACATTAATTTTTTGCAAGAAATGAATAAAAAAAATTCTTTACTTTCAAAGTCAGAATTAATGCAACAATGGAAAAAGATACAAGCTCAGAAAACATATGAGGTATTTAAAATACTAGAATCTATTAGAAAAACTAACTAATACCCCATATTAAAAAAATATTCTTTAAAAATTGACAATTAGAAAAAAATATTCTAAAATGAGATAATTGAGGTTCTTACGAATGCCTTTTTGTTAGCCATAACCATTTTTTTAAATTCTACCGTCTTTTAATCAAAAAATTTGGCAAAGGGTCAAAAACTCAGCATAATCGAAGCCTACTGCAAGGTAAGTGAAGTAAGCATACGGCAATAACATAGTAATTTATTTAAAAATAATATTTTAAAAATCAAATATATTTAGGATTTTAATGACATATAAAAATAAGAATAATAGCAGATCAGAAAAAACCTTTCGTCCATCTACCAGTAAAAGTGGTGGATCGTATCGTTTTAGAGGTGGCAATACAGGGCGATCAAAAGCAGCGGTTAAAAAATTTAACCCTTCACTCTTTATTAAAAAAGTCGAAGAGCAAGCACCGTCAGTAGCGTATACGCCAAAACATACCTTTGCTGATTTTTTAATAGCAGATTCAATAAAAGGGAATATCGCTACGAAAGGCTATGTAACCCCCACGCCAATTCAAGATCAGGTAATACCTCTTATATTAGAAGGTAAGGACGTTATTGCTACTGCAAATACGGGAACGGGCAAAACAGCAGCTTTTTTAATTCCATTAATACATAACGTAATAACCAAAAAAATTAGTAAAGTTTTAATCATTACCCCTACAAGAGAATTAGCTGCTCAAATTCAAACTGAACTTAATACGTTCAAGCAAAAATTAAATTTAAATTCAGTCCTGTGTATTGGAGGCGTGAGTATTGTACCTCAAATACAGCTTCTTAAGAGAAATCATGAATTTGTTATTGGTACGCCAGGAAGACTCAAAGATTTAGAGCAGCAACAAGCTATCAATTTCCAACAGTACAACGCGATTGTGCTGGATGAGGTTGATACCATGCTGGATATGGGTTTTATCAGAGACATTAAGTATATTATTTCTCAATTACCAAAAAATCGTCATTCGCTCTTTTTTTCAGCAACTATTTCTCCGGAAATACGACAGGTAATGAACGGCTTTTTACAAAATCCTGTTATGGTGAGTGTGAAAACAAGGCAATCTGCTGAAAATGTAAATCAAGACATCATCAAGATTGAACAAAGCCCAAAAATTGAAATTTTGCACGATTTATTAATTAAACCTGAAGTGAATAAGGTTATTATCTTTGTTCGAACGAAGCGAAATACCGAAACATTAGCAAAATCGCTGAAAGAACGTGGTTTTGAGGTTGCTGCTATTCATGGCGATAAAGCGCAATCGCAACGAAAAAAAGCTTTATTATTATTTAGAGAAAATGCAGTGAAAATTCTTTTAGCAACTGATGTTGTTGCGCGAGGAATAGATATTGATGATGTTTCTCACGTTATTAATTATGACTTGCCTCAAACATATGAAGATTATATTCATAGAATTGGCAGAACCGGTCGAGCAAATAAAATAGGACAAGCATTGACGTTTATTGAATAGAACGCGCTTGCGTATCTACAAATGAGATCGAATCAATATCATAATTTTTTACTATAAAATTCCATGAATATAGTTACCATTTTTATTATTCTTCAAGTAGTTCTTCTTTTTGTAATGACCTTTCATGATTGGGTGCATTTACCACCGTTGACTGATATTCGCGAACTGGAAAAATATAGCACAAAGAAGGGACGGGTTATAAATTCCCTCATTTTTTTCTTATTGGTATGTATACCACTATTGTTAACTACATTATACCAACCAGAGCTTTTTTTGTGTGTAAAAATAACAATTATTTCAATGTATGGATTATTAACATTCGGTACTGTCTTTGCATGGTGGATTCCCTATTTTTTCGGCAGCTCAGAAAAACATAAGAATGATTTTATCGAATATCGCACTACACACCATTTTTTACCCAAACGTGGTGATAATATAGTCCCTAATACGTTTCACGTGCTTTTGCATCTATTGATATGGAGCTGCTTTGTGCTTTCAACGTACGTATCATTTGTAACAAAATCGTAACCAATTACAACAATAGCGATTCTTTCGAGGCAGCGTAAGATAAAGATATAATCCAATAATTAATAAAATTATTGAAATAAGATATCGGTTTTCGATCTTTGAACCATATAGTATTTGGTCGAAAAACGTTCCAAATGTCGGGCATAAAAATCCCATAAAGCTCATTAAAGTAACTGAATAACGCCTTATTAAATAGCCATATAAATTATAGATAATTATATTTGATATAATAATCAATAAAGAGGCCCAGATGAAAAATTGAACCCAATTAAGCGTTAGACTGTTGGTTGTTTGCGCAGACGACCAAAAATACCAAGTTATCAAACTTAATATACCGCCATATAGCATACTAGTACCGTTAATGATACTGATAGAATGTCCCTTTTCTAATAATTTTTGAATGATAAACCATGCATATGCTCCACTTATAATCGCCATGAGTAAAATCAATTCTGCTAAATCAATGCCATTCATGTTAATTTCATTGCCATATATAATTGCTAAAAATCCTATACAAATGCCTGCAATTTGTCTTTTGGAAATAGTTTCCTTGCAAAGAAAATATGATAGCAGACCAGTAATAAAAGGTGTTAATGAGTAAAGAAATATTACTTCGTTTGCTCTCAGATATTGTAAAGCCCAAAATTCAAGAACGAAAGAAAGATATATATGGAATATGCTAACTTTTATTATTTCGCGCCATGAAAGAACTGGCGTCGTGCAGGAAATGGCTTTTGAGCCATTTCCTGCATTTTTAAGCCTATTATAAAACAGCAATATAGTTCCTGCAACGATCATGCGAAATCCAATTAAGAAAAAAGGATCCGCATAAAAAATTGCTTTTTTTGCAATATTAAATGATAACGCAAGAAGCGCATATAAAAGAACAATTAAATACATGAATCAATCCTTATCAATTGACCAGGTCGTACTTGAAGCTGTTTTGCAGCAGAACCTAAATTGACAGCAAATTCCATGGTATTATTACTGCCACAATATGCAATTAATTGGCCAGCTGGAGCTTGAGAAAATGTTTTTACCCAAGGCAGCCGATGACTTTGATCGTTTATAATTAAGTTAATATGTGATAGTGCCTGGTTTTGATTGGCCGGAACATTTGTTTTAACATTGCCAAAACTGTCAACATATATAACGAGATAATCTTTTAATTGTGGTAAATAAACAATATTTTTCAGTAACGCAGGTGTTAAAAAATCTCGTTTATTTTGCGCAAGATGGATAGCAGCAGGGGTAAATAAGTCTCGTCCGTGAAACGTATTTGAAGTTGCAACTATAATCTCTTCATTAATATGCCAAATGCGAGCGTTTGGATTATTCTTTAAAATATAATGAAATATGCCGTTGTTTGGACCAATAAATTGATACCTATCGGTTTCGATGCATAATGTTTCTCGCTTACTCCCAACACCTGGATCTACAATTGCAATAAATATCGTATTATCGGGAAAATAAGTATACGATGAATTGAGTACAAACGCTGCACTCGCCACACAAAATTTTTCTATTGAATGATCTACATGAACAATTCGAGCATTAGCAATACTTTTGAGAATAAGCCCCTCCATGCAAGCAACAGCAAAATCATGATTGAAATCAGTAATAAAACAAAAGGTAGAGTTCATAATAAATACTCCTTGGATATAATCACCAACATGAAATTTTCTATTAGAAAACTTCATCCGTAAAGAAATCCTGAATTAAAATTGCAAAAAACGTCTAAAAATTAAATAGAGTAAAAAGAAAATTGGATTGTCTGGCTTACGCCATAGAACGCATGCACATACGTGCAGACAGATATACGAGAAAATTGGAAGATTTTAGAGTACATTGGGATGATTGTTGCCAAGATAGTTTATAGCAGTACATATCATAACCTTTTAGTTAAATGAACGATATATTTTTAATATAAACTAAATTTTAAATTATGCAAGGTGAAGTTTTACCCCTGTAATTAGCTCAAAGTGATCTGGAAAAATACAGCACAAAAATATGAATAGATAACAAGAATTACCAAACGATGTTCTCTATAATTATTTTTTAAAAAATAGTCTTTTGAACCTGTGCAAACGTTATACCCGTTTTTTTTAACAAATTATTTTTTCTTGAAAAAAGATTGATGGTTTGAATAGTATGAAAAAAAAGAATCCCGCACAAAGCCTACGAGTCGGAATTTCGGGGACTCAAATAACCAAAGAAGGATAATCGAATGAAAATATATTTTTTCCTTATTGTTCTGTTGACATCGATAACTTTAACAAGACCATCAGACAATAACGTTACCAGTGATATTCAATTTTGGTTGGGGCAGTTCCAGGAACACGCTGAATTTGCACGAGATTTTACACAAGATGTAAAATTAATAGTACGTGGCAATACCTTAATGAAAAATAATGAAGATCTTTTAAAGCAATCTCGCGCTAATAAAAATTTAGTATCAGACTTTTTGAAAATTGCAGATGAAATGCTGAATTTTCAAAATGAGGTTCAAGCAGATGTAAAAAAGCAAAAAAATGGTAATAAAGATTTGCTCTTGAGCTTATTGGAACATATGAATAAAGAAACCAACTATGCAAAAGAAAAAGCAAATGGTAAAAAATTGAGTAAGGCTGATGAAGCCGCATTTTGGAGCACTGAATTTAAAGAAGAAGCGGAAGCTATGTCAAAATTGGTAAAAGACATAGATTTAAAAAATAAAGCCGAAGAAATTGCAAATTCCTTAAAAGCTGAACAAGCATCAAAGCCTCAACCCGAATTAAAAAAAGTTGAATTAGCAAACGATCAGTTAAATAAACTAGGCAAAGAAATTGATAAAAGGCCTAAATCTAGCTTTTTTGACAAATTAGGCAAGCATGAAGAGCGTGAAAGAAAATATGCCCAAGATATTTTCAATAAATTTGAAAATAAGTAGTAAAGAACTATAGCTACTTGCCTTTTGCGAGCGCTGCTGCATAGTTGAAATGATAAAAATAGTCTTGCCATAAAGAATCTGAAGTTGAATATTCATTATCGTATACAAAATAATCTATCAACGCTTCACGAACTCGCAAAAGCTCTTTTAATCGAGGCCCTCTATTCTTTGGATCAGCAATAGTTGCATCTAGTAATTCCAAAGCACGCTCAAAAGCCTTTTGACTATAATCTAAATTTTGTGCATTTTTCCAATAAATTACTCGTTCTATATCAGTTCCAACATTGGCCAGCTGTTCGAATAAAGAGAATTTGAACCACCGCTCATTCGTTAAGTTTTTATGAAGCCTCATGGTACTACCAAATTATTAACAATAGTTCTTATTTTTTTTTGTATTTGAGGATCATCAACGCCACGCGTTTTATTTCCCCAACCAGGCCTTAAATTGATCATTGAATCAAACACAATAAAATCTTGCGTGCCAAATTTATCGGGAAAGAGATTTATACCCCAAAGATGCTCTTGCTCCGAATCATTCTCTAATAAAAAACATTCTTCATCCGCATGAAGTTCAGCATCTACGACCATAATTTCTTTATGGACATCAATAACAGCTTTTATGAGACCTCCATACATCTTTTCTGACATTTTTTTTAATTCAGAAAGCGTAATATTTTTATCAACAATTTGCATTTTTAATCCTAAATAGTTAGCCTACCTTAATCAATATAATTGCTATAGAACAAAGATTCAAGAGCATTATCAATCTTTTAAAAATGCCCAATATTAATTCGACCTCTGTTTAAAAAGAATATAATGCGTTATAATGGGACTCAATATCAAATATAAGGGTAATTGACATGAGAATAAT
>JANWKD010000053.1 GCA_025451595.1 Candidatus Babeliales bacterium
ATAAGATTAATGGTTCCGGTAAAATCTGCTACTGCTTTATGGTAAACGGTTACTTGAGAGATATTGTTAAGATTAAGATTTTCTTGCAAAGCATCGGCAACTTCTTGAATTGGCTCAAATGCATGCCACTTTGAATTGGGAAAAAAATTTGCTAGTAACGAAAAGCAACCTGTCTGTGCGCCGATATCAAAAACAGTAAAAAACTGATCTGAAGGTAACAAGGAATAGAATTTTTCTATAAGCGGCTTGTCCCATACAATGCCATTTTGCCAAGTACAACCGATTTTTTCGGAAATGTCAGAAATGTAAATATCTGGTTTATTCTGCACTAAATTATAAGGGAATTTTCCTTCTAGAAGCCTTTCTACTGGTATCCAATAAGGCAGATGATTATGCATATACGATTGATGATAGACTATAGCATTTGACAAAAATCCTGCGGTATAACTGAGTGAACTTCGTCCTGTTACCAAAACGTCGGCAAGAACTATGCCGGTATACGTATCCTCAAGGGGTTCATCTAAATGCAAAACTACATCAGGAGCAGTATATAGATTAAAATTTTCACTATTACCTTGAGAATAAATATGAAACAATGGATTGCGATGAGCGTATCGAGCTCTTAATTTATCAATAATTTGCAAATAATATTGGTCAGGTATGTCTGTTCCATAAACGCGACTATCATGAGGATTTGGTCGTCGAACATGAACTGCGATATTTAAATTATTATTGTGAAAATAATTTTCATTATTTTTATTTGCTCTAAATACGGATTTTAATTTCTCTAAATATCGTGGCGCTGCTGCTGTATTCTTATCAAAAAATGCTAAATATTCATCGTGCCTATCGGGCACTACGACATATCCTTTTTGTGAAGCTTCTTCAATGGTCATAAAATTATTAATAAAATTTAAAAGCACTTCTTTTTTTGCAATAAAATTTGGATCATTATCATAGTTATGTTCCATTTGATTAAAAGGACGGTAGCAAAATTCAACATCAAGCATCTGAGCGCACACGTACGCTGCTATATTATGTAAAACATGCGCTCCAAAGCCATCACTGCGTTCATGAATAGTTATTGCTTTAGGTGCATCTGCAAAGCAGCTGTGTAATGATCCAGAAATAATTATACAATACAAAAATCGATTAATGTTCATATATTTTCCATTTTTTAAATGATCGGTTTACACAAAATATCCTCATGGCTTATCAGTTGCCAGGTATAGCCCATTTTTTGTAAAAAGTTATCAATTTCTACTGGGTTTGTATTGCATTGTTTCATATTAGTTTCATTGTATTCCATGAGAATAATGGGATGGTCTCGCGCAATTAATTGCTGCGCTCCACATAAAATTTTAAATTCAGCTCCTTCGGTATCAATTTTTATGAAATCTACTTTAGGAATTCTATAATCTTTAATAAAAGAATCTAAATCAATGCATTTAACTATGCGTTTTTCTTTAAGGGTAAATCGTTCTACGTTTGGTCCTATGGTTGCCAATCCCCATTGATTCATGTCGGGCATATGAAGTGTTATCAATCCGGTATAATCGGCGACTGCTTGTTCGAAAACGGTCACATTTTTGATAGTATTAAGCTCTAAATTTTTTTTAAGTTCATCTGTGGCCTCTTTAATTGGTTCAAATGCATACCATTGTGAATGAGGAAAATAGTTTGCCAATAGTGAAAATGATCCTGTTTGTGCTCCTAAATCTAATACGACGAAATATCTGTCGGATGGTAATAGCTGGTAAAAACTCTCTATTAGATGCTGATCCCAAACTTTGTGAAGCCACGTAGTGCCGATTCTTTCTGAATTTTCAGTTATGCATATATTGGGTAGACCGTGCACTAAATTATAAAATTTTTTGTTTTGTTTTGATTCTTCTAAGAAAGGAGCTGGATTACTTATGATTGCATCAAAAAAAAGAATGAAATTAAAAATTAACAATAGCATACAATATAAGGTGCGCATAGTATTCCTTTAAAGTAAAAAATTTTTATTTTTTTCATGATTGAGTGAATTATGCGTTGCTCTTTTTGTTAAGCTCTATAGTCATAAACCAACCGACATGGTTCCACCCTAGTAAACTGGCAATTGTATATGCAGCTCTTTGATAAAGATGAGATTTATAATACAAAAGGTCATGATTGGTTACTGAAGCTTTCATATGCTTAATTTCAACAGGATATTTTTTTAGCAACATGCGAATCTCTTTGAGAGTATACGCTTTTGTTCCAATACTTTCTTGATGATTGTAAAGTACGCTTTTAAAGCTTTGAAATGGATTGCCTTTAGATAATACAGTGCAAATATAACGATAAAATGCAAACAATGAGTGCCTATTGTAAATCATTAATTTAATAGTTCCGTTCGGTTTGGTAACACGAATGATTTCTTCCAGACATCGAACGGTGTTTGGTGAGTGATGAATTACGCCCCAAGAATAGACCAAGTCAAAGAAGTTATCTTGATAGGGAATTTGTTCTGCGTCGGCCACCTGCAAATCTTGTGGTTTTAAATTCTCGAGATCTAATCGGTTAGTAACATTATCAATGGCCTCTTGGGTCAAATCAATGCCATATGCGAGTGCGCCAGCGCGTAACCATTGGGTAAAATCGGTTCCGGCACCTACTCCGACTTCCAACACTTTCTTATTTCGAAATCGAGTAAACTGAGCGAATGAAAAAATTTCTGGTTCGATGCGATAACGCAAATTTTCTATATCATTAAAATATTCAGCTGAATATTTTGATTTGTCTGTATACTCGGTACCACAACTTGCTTTGTTCCAGTAGCGAGCAACTTCTTCTTTAAGCGCTTGATTTGCCATACTCGTCCTATTTTAGTCAATTCATCATTAATACTTTTTTTTCAGCATATTCTAATTTAATAAAAAGTGAAAAAATTATTTAATTTTTGTAAAAGGTGTGTTAAGGCTATTGTTATATGGTATGGTTCATTGGAATAGTTTAAATGACTATGAAATCGATGATTAGATCCAATAATTATTCAATAGTAGCAAATAAGGAATAGAGCAATGAATCTTATGGCATCTCGTTATCAGCATTTATTATATACGTTCGAGGGATTTAAGCGAACAGGTGTCTCTTTAATTGAATATAATGGCATTAATTTTGCTCCCTCGTTTACGGGAGATGATATTGGTATTTATGTCTTAATTCCCAAGCTAGCTCAATTATTATCTATCTCTTTTGATCAAGCAATAAATCTATTTTTTGGTGGTACTCTTTTTATTTCTTGTTTCATTGGTTTGGTAGGAGTTTGGTTTTTGTATCATTCATGGACTGAACGACTTATTGGTACCGTTACTCTCGTTCTCCTGACTCGATTTAGTTGGGCAGTTGGCGATGTCTACATTGCATATGCAAGCTGTTCGATGGTATTAATTCCTTGGTTTTTGTTTTGTATACATCATCGGCAACCGCAACGATTGATAACCATTTTTTTCTTTTTTGCTGGCATCGTTATAGGATTTAGTCATTACATACGAGCATATTCTGCATTAGGTGTTTTGTTATTCATGCTTATTGTCCTAATGCTCAATCGCGATTTTTCTTGGTATAAAAAAGGAGTGCAGCTGTTACTATTAATAGCTGGTTTTGCTGTCCCCTATGCCTATTTTTCCAAAGTATATAATAATCATGTGCAGTACGCTCAGGAATACTTTCCTAATGTTGTAATAGGTCAAAAAAACCATGTATTTTGGCATAGTATTTATCTTGGATTTGGATTTTTGAATTTTCGCAACAAGGATAATATTGTATATGATGATGCCTATGGATTTAATAAGGTTGCTCATATAGATAATACCGTAACTCTTGCGCAGACAGATAAATATGAGCAAGTTTTAAAACAAGAAGTGTTTAAATTAATTAAAGAGCAAACCTACTTTGTAATCATTACGTTAAGTGCTAAAATTGGTGTTTTGTTGATGTACTTAATAAAGTTTGCAAATGTAGGTCTATTTGCAGCGTGGTACTATCGTAAACGATTTCTTTATGACTGTGCATGGTTTGTAGCATTAGCATTAAATGCAGCATTTCCACTTTTAGTAATGCCAATGCATGAATATGCGTTAGGATTTATATCGTTAGCGGCTCTTTATGCAATGACGAGTATTAATGTTGCCTTAGAACAGGGTTTTTTAGTTGATTGCAAAAATCTGGTTAGTATACACGTTCAACGAGCAAAACAAATTTTGTTTGGATGGCGCTTATAGCATTGCAGCAAAACTTTTAATTTTCAAAACATGTTGATCCCAGGTATACGTTTGTACTGCTTTCTGTCGGGCATTATGGCCCATACGTACTCTATCGGCTAAGGGTAAATCAATAAGTAAACGAGATGCAGTAATAAATCCAATGATATCTGCCGGTGGAATGCAAAAACCAACTTGATTGGTAACTACTAATTGTTTATCAAAGTCAGCAGGGGTGAATGCCGGATTTATTAATTCGTTGAGCTGTTCTAACGCTGATGCAATAATAGGTTTGCCCATACTTAAATATTCAAAAATTTTAGTCGGCGACCCAAAAAAACGGGTGCCATCTAAATTGGGTTGCGTGGGAGAAAAAAATGCATCACATGCTGCTAGGTATTCTTTTGTTGTATGTTGTTCGACGATGCCAGTGAATGTTACATAGGATTGCAGATTTTTTTCTACAAGTTCTTGCTGTAAAAAGTCTTTCAATTGTCCATCGCCAATGAGCATAAAGTGAACCTCGGGTCTTTGTTTTATTATTTCGGGAATAATGTTGGCAAGTAGTTCAATGCCGTGCCAAAAAGAGAAGGTGCCCACAAAACCAAAAACAAATTTTTCTTCCAAGTTATACTGTTGTCGAATAGTAGTTCGTGCAGGAATTAGTAGTGTAGGGTCAAAGCTGGCTGTGTCCACACCATTTGGATTGACCAATATTTTGTACTCAGGAATTCCAGAGGCCAACAAGCTATCTTTAAGAGGTTGAGATACAACAACAATACTATGCGCATGTTGTAAGTTAACTCGCTCAATCCAATAAGCAAACCGATTAAACTTAAACCATTTTCCTTTGCCAAGTACGTCAAATTGCCATACCTCTGAGCCATTGTATTCTAAAATGAGTGGAATATCATGAATTTTGCTTAATACAACACCAGTCGCATTGAGTAAACTATATCGTTGATAAATATAACCAATGCTATAATTCTTAAAAATGTTGCGAACGGATAATGCAAAAGTAATAGTAGAAAATATGCACTCGAGTCGCCAACGCAAATAGCCTAATTTCCAACGAAACAGGAACAACAACGGCCAAGGCTTTAGATGCTTGAAATAGGTCAAGTTCATTGATGTTAAGAGTGTTGGCATTGCGCTCGAGGCTACCAAAACTGTGTATCCAATATGTTGTAATGATTGAATAACTCCTATGGTATGAGCTACTGATCCGCCAGCTTTCAATTCAGTAGCGCAAATGTCTGAGCGAATATACAAAACAGCTGGCTTTGCAGCAGATGTCTTTTTTTTGCCTAATACGTATGATAAAAATGTAAAAAAATGGTTTTTGATTAATTTTTTTTCAGCCTTTTCGATTGAGTTACTTATCCATAATAAATAGGGCCAAATAATTATTAATGCAAAGCACCAGATATTATTTAATGTCGACTGCCAGGTCAGCAAAAGAGTTGCCCATGCCAAGAAAAATAATCCAAGAATACGCAATATGGTGCTCAGTGCAATCACACGATGTGATTTAATTTTCTTTCCTAATAAGTAACCCATGCAAGCA
>JANWKD010000054.1 GCA_025451595.1 Candidatus Babeliales bacterium
ACCTGATATTTGGTACGAATGGTATTATACGGTTCATTGGTATCAAAAGAGCCATCAACCTTCAAGGGAACTAACTGATTTAATGTTGCAACGACAGCATCTTGTTTTAAAATACCATTATTGATTGCTATACACACTGAACAAAAACGTGCCCAACAATCAATAAACAGATACGTATTGCGTTCTATTGCATGCTGACGAGCCTCTTGGTAATTATCATACCAGCAGGTATGCTTTGATGATTGTTCGCAAATGGAAGGAAAAAATGTATACCTAACGGCGTGTGCACCAATAAAAGCTGCAAGTCCTAGCGCTAAAATGCCCAATATAGTTACCAATAGTTGCCAACGACGAGTGTTAATTTTTAATGTTCCCAAATGAGTATAATAAAAACCTATGAAAGCAGTATACAGGGCTAATGGCCACAATAGCATAGCCGTTGGTACTATATAACTCATATAATAAAAGCAAACGCCAAGCATTAAAAAGCCAAAAAACTTTTTAATTTCGATCATCCAACTACCAGCTTGTGGTAACATTTGTATTGAACTTGAAAAGGTACCAATGAGTAAAAGCGGGGTGCTCAATCCTATGCCAAAAGTAAATAACAGTATAAAGCCCAGAATAGAATTACCAATCGTAGCAACAATGCTTAATAGTAGGGCAAGACCTGGCGAAACACAGGGAGAAGCAATAGTTCCGCTGGCAGCGCCCAATAAGAATGCAGAAATGATAGATCCTTTCCGTTGTTTGCCATATTTATGATTGAGTGTTGGCATTTTAATTTCATAAAAACCAAACATGGAAAAAGCAAAATAAACCAAAATACCAATTAAACTTATAATAAATGCTGGTTTCATTAATAATTTTCCACAAAGCGGTCCTAAGCAACCTGCAAGCAATCCAAAAATTGCGAAAGTTGTAGCAATGCCGGCTGTATATGCAAAGGAAACAAGAATATTATACCATACCGTTTTGCTGCCATGTGTTTGTAGAACTCCCACCGTAATAGGTATCATCGGATAAATACATGGCGTTAAACTCAGCAATACCCCAAGTAAAAACACCAGTAATAATCGAATTGGTAATGATTGTGTTTTTTCAATAATGGAACTGAGTGATTCAGACCATGAAATTGACTGTGCGCGAGACGTGTTAATTGGAGATGGTGATGATAATTGATTGTTTTTTTCTATATGAATGTACGTATTTTGTACAGCTGGTTGTTGATAAGAAAAAGATGAAAAGGTTGTTTGGAGTAAAAATAATATAACATACAAAAAAATCATGATACTATAATAATGCTTTCTTAAAAATATTAATAATACAATGTTTTTATGATACGCAAAATAGAAAAAAATTCTACTGTATCGTATCTTTTTCTGATAATAATTACCTTAATGCCAAGATTAAGCGAGATTCGTAAGGAACGTTATGCAGATAATGAAAATAAGCAAGGAGCTTCAAGCAACTCTGTTAACTATGATTTCAGAGCGATTTCCCTTGCAAGAAATTATAAATGCAATTAATGAACAAGGGGGAATCGTATATCTTGTGGGTGGTGCAGTACGAGATTTACTTCTTGCGTTTCACCATCATAACTCGTATCAAACGAGTGCAACAATTAAAGACTTAGATATTGAGGTACATGGTTTGTCGCTTGACGCACTGGAAAAGATTTTACAGAATTTTGGACCCGTGAATTTGGTAGGAAAATCATTTGGCGTTTTACGTTTGAAAAAGTTGGATGTTGATTGGGCATTACCACGAGCTGATTTACCAGGAAGAAAACCAGTTGTTTTTATTGACCCATTTATGAGTATGAAAGAGGCATTTGCGCGTCGTGATTTGACTATGAATGCAATAGGTATCAATTTAATTACCTTTGAATTAGTAGATCCGTTTGGTGGTTATAGCGATATACAACAGGGGATATTACGCGTACCCGATGCGACGCGGTTCATAGAAGACCCATTGCGCTTTTACCGTGTTATGCAATTTATTGGTCGTTTTGAGATGAAGCCTGATGATCAGCTTGATCAGTTATGCAAGGTCATGGATATCTCGAATGTTTCGCGTGAACGTATCGAAGAGGAGTTTAAAAAATTGTTATTAAAGTCTCAACGGCCATCATTAGGCATTCGTTGGCTTGATGCAATTGGGCGATTAAAAGAAATTTTACCAGAACTTGCTGCCATTAAAAATGTTCCTCAAGATCCTGTATGGCATCCCGAAGGTGAAGTATTAGAGCATACGTTGCAAGCGCTCGATGCTGCAGCAAGCCTTTCGTATCATAATAACCCTGAAAAACTTATGGTCATGTATGCTGCGCTGTGTCACGATCTTGGTAAAGCATCGACAACAAAAGAGGTAGATGGTGTTTTAAAGAGTCATGGGCATGCGGAACTTGGCGCGGTTTTATCAAAAAAAATGCTCAAACATATTATGAACAATAAAGAGCTTATCAAAGCAGTAGTTACCTTGGTCCGTTATCATATGCTTCCGATACAATTTATACAATCAAATGCATCACCAGCAGCCTATAAGCGTTTAGCAAAAAAATTAGCACCAGAGGCCAACCTTGGTATGCTTGCAAAAGTTGCGTATGCCGACAAACAAGGGAGAAACCCACAAAAATATACTCCTTTACAAGAACCCATGCCAGACATCGATAGATTTATCGCAAAATCACGAGCAATTGGCGTATACGAAACGGTTGAACAGCCAGTATTACAAGGGCGCGATTTAATGCCAGAAATTGAACCGGGGCCGATTATGGGTACATTGGTAAGAAAAGCCTATGAGATTCAATTAAACACCGGTGTTCGCGATAAAGAGGAGCTTAAAAAACGTGTGCTACAAACCATAATAAAAGCCCCTCAATAAAGAGAGACTTTTATTTATATAAACATCTAATTTCGATTTATACAAAGCATAACTTTTTCTAATATTCGTTATGCTTAATAACATGTTTTGCATAAAATAATACTCACTCATAAGTAGTTATTAAAAATATTTTAAAAATAATCTGACTAATTATTTTATCCCCCAGAAAATCCTGGCTTTGAAGTCGTGTGTGGGGTTCATTACAATTAGTTATCGTAGATAAAAATGGCTGCTGAATAGTTCAGCGTGTACGATTAGTATTTATTTTCATGGCAAAATGCCTCCCTTGAAACAAGATGTCTTTTTTAGTAAAAGACTACCAAGTATTATAGTATATGTTTAAAGATTGAAAGCAATTCTTAATAATTAATTGACAAATAGAAAAGTTGATGGTATACCTAAAAGAGGTAATAAAGGGCAGTTACGAAAAACACATGAAATAACATGATTCAACTAAAAAATATTCATTTATCATTCGGAAATCAAACGGTTTTCAATAACATCTCTCATATTTTCAATAAACAAGAGCGTATTGGCTTAGTCGGCAGAAATGGTTCAGGAAAATCAACATTGTTAAAAGCAATTGCTGGCATGCAGCTATTGGATGACGGTTCAATTGCTACCAATCGTGGTGCAACAATTGCCTATTTGCCTCAAGAAGTGG
Organism: Candidatus Babeliales bacterium; assembly: GCA_025451595.1. Taxonomy (GTDB): domain Bacteria; phylum Babelota; class Babeliae; order Babelales; family JANWKD01; genus JANWKD01. The sequence continues at coordinate 3,551 of JANWKD010000054.1, forward strand.
TATTACACTCAGATAAAACTATTTTTGATGAAGTACTCAGCACTTTTGAAGAAGCTTTTCATTTCTATAAACAAAATAAAGACTTTATTCATTTGATCGATTCAGGGGCGACGCTGACTCCAAAACAACTTGAAGAATATGCTGAAAGTATAGATCGGTTGCAGGAATTAAGTACCGATTCTACGATTGCAGAAATAAAAAAAATATTAATGGGTCTTGGTTTTAAACAACAGCAATTAGAAATGCCGGTCAGTAGCTTAAGCGTTGGTTGGCAGATGCGGTTAGTGCTTGCAAAGTTATTGCTTCAAAAAGCTGATTTTTATTTGTTTGATGAACCAACTAATCATTTAGATATTTTTGCAAAAGATTGGTTCATTGATTTTCTGCGTACGGCGCCATTTGGTTTTATTATTGTGTGCCATGAACACTATTTCTTGGACAAGGCATGCACTCAAATTCTTGAATTGGAGCTTGGTAATGCCACCTTTTATGGTGGCAACTATTCACACTATAAAATTGAAAAAAAACATCGTTCTGAGTTATTGCATGCGGCTTACATTCAACAACAAAAAGAGCTGAAACAGAAAATTGCTACCATTGAGCGCTTTCGAGCGGGGACCAGGGCAACACAAGCGCAAAGCATGATAAAAGCGGTTGATAAAATTGAACGCATTACCATTCCGCCTTCACCACCAACCATTGCAATACAATTTCCACCGTTACAACAATCAGGTAAAATAGTATTAAAAGTTGAACACGTAGCCCATCAGTTTGATGAAAAAAAACTATTTTCAAATGTTTCTCTCGAGATTGAACGAGGCCAAAAAGTTGCGTTAGTTGCTGCCAATGGCGTAGGTAAAACAACGTTGTTTAATATTATTGCCGGTAAATATCAGTTACAAAATGGCACCATAACGCTCGGTCATAACGTGAACTACACACTTTTTGATCAAGATCCAAGCAAAGTCTTTGATTTAGAAAAAACTATTTTACAAAATTTAAACGAACGTTGTGCTGCTATTCCAGAAGCAAAGATACGAAGCTTACTTGGTGCATTTTTATTTAATAAAGATGATGTGCATAAAAAAGTAAAGGTGCTGAGCGGTGGCGAAAAAAACCGCGTTGCGATGGTCGCGGTCCTTTTGCAAAATGCTAATTTTTTGTTGCTGGACGAGCCCACCAATCATCTTGATATTGAATCAAAAGAAATTTTACTACACGCGCTACAGGAGTATAAAGGCACCATTCTTTTCGTTTCTCACGACCAGGGCTTTATTAATCAACTGGCGACTCATACTATCGAGCTAACAAGCACGGGAACGCATGTCTTTGCAGGCAATTATGAAGCGTATATATATTATAAAAAACAGATTGAGCTCGATGCACAAGCAGTAATTGAAAAAACAAATGCTGCGGCGAATATATCAGCAGAAAAACAAAAAAAGGGTGTTGTTCGGACAGCGCAAGAATCACAAGAAATTCGCAAAGAAATTAAAAAACTAGAGCGTTCAATTGATCAGCTTGAACACGAGATAATGATTATTCAACAATCATTTGCTCAGTTGACGTATGGCACCACAACGTTTATTGCAGCGCACGAAGCATTAAAAAAGTCTGAACAACATTATAAAGCAGCAATGGAGCGCTGGGAGCAACTACAAGAAATGGTTAATGAGTAGAAGTAAAAAAAATATCGAGCACCAACGATTGATGCTCGATATATATTCAAATGAATAAATTAATAACCGAATTTTCTTTTGATCCAGCTTGGCTTTTCTCCTAACAATTCGTCAAGAAGGAGCTTGTGTCGTTTTAGGAATTTTATAATGGATTCATTTTTTTGTTCAACAAGTCGTTGAATTATTTTTTTTCCTGTAGGGGTTTTAATTAATGAATCAAAATTGTCTGTTATGATAGGAGTAAGCAATAAACCTTTAGGGTTGCTTACTGCGGTTAATTTATCAAAAATGTCTAGCTGTTCTTCTTTTTGTATAAGTACACTACCGCGACCTTTAAGCATCCTTGTCGCCCACATAGTTTCTGCAAATCGCTTTGCTATATTTTGATTTCCGTTTTCTAAGAAATTTTGGAAGATGGAAGGTTCATTATTGTAAATATTCCAAAAATCCATACTATAAGATATGGAATTTGCTAGCTTTTCTTTTTCTTCTTCAGATGCTGCTTTAGTTGTTACTACTAACACCTCTATATTAGAATCTTTTATATTAGGACCCAAACCCTTCATTATCATTATACCCATTCGGCCATAGTTCGCGAGAAAATCAACAAAATTAGATCTAAATGTTGCATCATGCTTAATTAAACTATTCAAATTGCCTTGTCCTTTGGAAAGCATAATCTTAAAAAATTTTTCCGAATATTCCGAATATTTTGATACCAATTCGGGAAGATCTTCAGTATAGCTTATAATCTGATCTGTGGTAAAACGATTTGGATTTTCTTCTAATTTGTTTTAGAAATTTTTAATTTTTTTTTCTTGCGGCGCTTCATTAAATTCTTTAAGTTTTTGCCATAATGCATATGAACCAGCAAGACCAGCGCCACCTATTGCAGCACCAGTTGCGGCTTTTTTTTGCCATTCTGGATAAGTCCATTGATCGTAGTTGGCATATTTTTTCCAATAACCATAAGATGGCTGGCCAGTTGTTGCAAAACTACGCATTGCGGGTGCTGCAGGAAGCTTAACTGTTCTAGCCGCCTCTAATGCTTTAGAGGATGTTCTTTGTAATGGTAAAGCCATAACTGGTATCAGTAAGGCCAAAAGCGCATTTATAAAATAGTACTGTTTTTTCAGGTTTGTCATAAAAATTCCTTTGAACTAATAGGATTTTCTTTATTATTAGCATAGCATAGCCGCCTTATTGTTTCAATTGTATATTTGTAATAAAATATGCATTAAGGGTAAAAATCAGGAAAGCGCAATCTGAACAGAATCATAAAGCTGCCATGGAGCGTTGGAAACAGTTACAGGAAACGGTTAATGAGTAGATATAAAAAAAATATCGAGCACCAACGATTGATGCTCGATATATATTCAAATGAATGAAATTAGTAGCCGAATTGTTTCCAGAATCGATTTGTCCAGCTCGCTTCTTTCGCTAATCGTTTTTCTTCAGCAGTTTTTTGTCCTAATGCATATTCAGCTTGTTGCTCTTCTAAAGCTATATCTTCAAAGTACTCTTTTACATAAGGATCATTTTGTTTTCGTGCAACATCTATAATTGCTCTGCCATAATCATCTTTAGTCAGGTAATCAATATTATTATATATTAAATCTGAGAGTATAATTTCTGTTGTAGGATCATTCTGTAATAATTTATCAATAAAAATTAAGGAATTTGGCGTACCTGAAGAACCCGCAAAAGCTCTAATATTTTCTTCAAAGGGAACTCGATTTTTTTCAATACCTGCTGCTAATATATCTGATGCAACCTTATTATTTTTTAGTAGCTCATTAAAAAAAATCTTAAAATTTTCATTGAGCGCAGTATCAGTAAACTCTTGGGGGTTCTTAACTATTGCCCATGCTATTTCTTTTTTTTCTTCAGGAGATGCTTTTTTAGCTGCTTCTATTAATATGCGCCGAGCATCTGCTGCATTGAAGCTTTTTGGTTGTAAACCCGTGCCCAATAATTTCTTCATTTCTTCAGGTTTTTTAATGAACTGCACAAAGTGAGAATTAAAATTTGGAAGGAATTGAATTAAAGATCCTAAGAACGAATCCATGGGGCTTTGTGATAGCATAATTTGAAAAAACTTCTCTGAATTAAGCAAATCTGGATTTTCATAAATTAATCGATTGATGTCTCCGTAAGAGTAACTTTCTGGGTTTTCGTTTAAATTTTTTAAAATTTTGTTTAGTTCTTCCTGTTTCTTTTCTTTCTCACTTTTCCATAATCCTCCTAATCCAATAAGCCCAGCTCCTGTTGCGATTTTTCT